>JBCCZH010000356.1:0-3522 GCA_039188075.1 Pseudomonadota bacterium | reverse complement strand
GTGCCAACGCCATCATCCATGGCGAAATCATTGCCGATCATTTCGACCTGGCTGAGCGCCGTCGGCCCGTGGCCAATCAGGGTCGCATTCTTGACCGGGGCGACCACTTTGCCATTCTCGACCAGATAGGCTTCGGTGCATTGGAAGACGAAATTGCCGGATGTGATATCGACCTGGCCGCCGCCAAAATCGACCGCCCAGATGCCTTTCTTGATCGACGCGACAATCTCGTCTGGGTCGTCCTTGCCACCCAGCATGACCGTATTGGTCATGCGCGGCATGATGGTGGCGTCATAAGCCTCCCGGCGGCCATTGCCGGTCGGCGCAACCCCCATCAGACGGGCATTCTGGCGGTCCTGCATATAGCCTTTCAGGATACCATCCTCGATCAGCACAGTGCGATTGGTCGGTGTGCCTTCATCGTCCACGGATAGGGAGCCACGGCGCGCATCGATCGTGCCATCATCAATCACTGTGACACCTTTGGAGGCGACTTGCTCCCCGACACGACCTGAGTAGACGCTGGTGCCTTTGCGATTGAAATCGCCCTCGAGACCGTGTCCAACGGCTTCATGCAGCAGGACGGCCGGCCAACCAGGCCCGAGTACAACTTCCATCTCGCCCGCCGGGGCCGGGATGGATTCCAGGTTTACTTCGGCTTTGCGGAGCGCCCGCATGGCGAGGCCCTGCCAGCGTTCTGGGGCAATCCACTCATCATAGGCCGCGCGTCCGCCTGCGCCCGCCGATGCCGATTCGCGGCGGCCATTTTGTTCCAGTGTGACGGAAACGTTCAACCGGACCAGGGGACGGACATCGTGAAAGGTCTCACCCGCCGGGCGTAGAATATCGATCTGCTCATGGCTGCCGGCAAGAGAGACAGAGACCTGTACGACGCGCGGGTCTTTGGCCCGGACCCAGGCATCGATCTCGGCGAGCAGTCCGGTTTTGACCGTGAAGTCAGGCGCTTCGGTTGGATCGATCGGCGCATAAAGCTGGCGATTCGTCGGTGTCGGACCGGTGGCGAGATTGCCGGAATAGCCGCGTTTCGCTTGTCTTGCCGTCTCGGCTGCTCTGCGAATCGCGTCGACGGTCAACTCGCCTGAATGGGCATTGCCACTCGCTTCTCCGGCGACCACGCGCAGGCCGAAGCCCTGGCTGGTATCATAAGTGGCGGACTTCAGACGGCCATCATCAAACACGAACCCCTCGGAGCGGGAGCGTTGAACGTAAATATCACCATCATCCGCATCTTTTGCGGCATCGGCGAGCAATTGTGTGGCGTCTTGGGTGTCGAAGGGCAGGTCTGTATAGGTCATGCCCTGTATGTGACGCTACAGGGGCGCTGGATCAAGCGCCCCAGTGCGCGTTTTTCTCTAACCGACCGGTTCGAATGAGAATCGGCTGAGCTGACGCTCCGCCAGATCCCAGCCGGGTTTCAATTCCAGGGATTTCTGGAAGTCATAATAAGCGCCTGCAACATCACCTGTATTCTCTTTGGCAATGGCGCGATTGTAATAGGCCGCGAATAGGTCATGCGATTCGAGTTCGATGGCCCGATCCAGCGGTGACAGGGCTGAAGCGAAATCGCGCCGGTAGATATGTGCGGCCCCTTCATTCAGATACGCCGCGCCGAGTTCCGGCTGCAGACTTACGGCCTCGGCATAGTCGGCCAGGGCTTTTTCATATTGGCCTTCGCGCATCCGCAAGACGCCGCGATTGACATACGTGGCCGCGCGATTCTTACGGGTCATGGCCTGTTCCCGCAGGGCTCGCGTGCAGATTTCCTCGACCGCGCGGAAATTTGAAAATCCACTTTTGGTTTTCTGGAAACACTCACCGCCGAGTCCGTTCCCGATTACAAAGACTTGCGCTGAGGCGGTTTCCGCGACGAGAGCAGTCGCAGCCGCAGCAATCATAAGCTTGAGCTTCATAGCTTTGCCTCCTGTGTGTGAAGTTAACTATACACTAAGCGCAACAATTTATCGACCGACTGCGACATTTTATATGACGCGGTTGTATTGGGTAGACCTGCGCGTCTGTCGTATATATGGCTGCAGCCAAGATTGGATGGAGTGACTCTTGCGTTACATCTTTGCATGGATTTCCGCAGTGTTGATGACTGGATCGGCATTTGCACAAGAATTGGTGGGCCAGCCCACACCTGGCGCCCTCGGGTTTCAACCCGCAGCGACACGAATCATGGAGCGCGTAAACGACTTCCATAATTTCCTTTTGGTGATCATCACCGTGATCACTTTGTTTGTTTTGGCACTCTTGGTCTGGGTATCGCTGCGCTACAATAAGCGCGCGAATCCTGTGCCAAGAAAGTTCAGCCACAATACGACCGTTGAAATCATCTGGACGGCTGTCCCGGTCATCATCCTCGTCGTGATCGCGCTGCCATCCTTCTCAAACCTGTTCTATCAGGAGAATGAGCCGGATCTCGAAGTCATCGCGCAGAGTGGTGACCTTGACGACCCGAACATCTTCGTTGAAGCGGCTCAAGAAGGCTGGATCACCGTAAAAGCCGAAGGCATGGGCAACTGGGCCTGGACCTATTACTATGTCGACGAACTCGATGTCGATGGGTACCCGATCCAGTTCGTTTCAAACGGCATTCACTATGGACTACCAACGGATCCATTGCCGACCCCGGAAAAGCCGCTTTATCTCGCCACTGATTATCCCATGGTGATCCCTGCGAACCGCTATATTCGCTATCAGACCACGTCAGACCGCGTCATTCATTCCTGGACCGTACCGGCCTTTGGCGTGAAGACCGATGCCGTTCCCGGCCGTTTGAACGAAGGCTGGTTCCTGGTCGAAGATCCCGGTGTCTATTATGGTCAGTGTTCCGAGCTTTGCGGCAAGAACCACGCTTTCATGCCGATCGAAGTCCGGGTTGTGCCACAAGACCAGTATGATCGCTGGCTCGAAGTGATGCGCACCGGCGATGTCGATGCGGCGACAGAGTTAGTACAAGTAATTGACCCGATGGGCGCTGATACGCGTCTCGCATCGGTCGAGTAGGAGAGGAATTAGATCATGCCTATGGATCAAGTTGCTGCTCACGGCCACGATGCCCACGATCACAAGCCCGGTTTCTTTGTCCGTTGGCTCTTTTCGACCAACCACAAAGATATTGGCACGCTTTATCTCGTCTTTGCCCTGATTGCAGGGATTGTTGGTTACACGCTGTCGGGCCTGATTCGCCTGGAACTGGCTCAGCCCGGCATTGGCCCGCTCACCGGCCTGATGGAAGTCATGTATGGCACCACTGGTCAGCAGGCGATCGAACAAGCGAAGAGCTTCTACAATGTCGTGATCACTTATCATGGCCTGATCATGATCTTCTTCATGGTCATGCCCGCCCTGATTGGTGGTTTCGGCAACTGGTTTGTGCCGCTGATGATTGGCGCGCCAGACATGGCGTTCCCGCGGATGAACAACATCTCGTTCTGGTTGACCGTCGTTGCCTTTATTCTGGCGATGATTTCCTTCCTGGTGCCAGGCGGCAATGGC
>JBCCZH010000355.1:0-3524 GCA_039188075.1 Pseudomonadota bacterium | reverse complement strand
GCGCCCGAGCGGGCGGCAGCGGAAGGCTGGATCAGCGGACGCGTGATTGATGTTGATGGCAAGCCGTTGCAGGCCACCATCGATGTCGGCGCTCAGAGATTTGTGACGAATGGAAGAGGGCGCTACGCGATCGCGCCTGAGGCGGCCCCTGTCTATCGCATGGAATTCGCAGTCGACGGGTACTATCCAATGCGCCAGACATTCAGCCATGCCGAATTAGTGCAGGATGGCAATCTGGCTGACGTGATTCTGGTCGCGCAGAAGCCGGAACGAACGCTGTTTGTATTCGGCGGCGACGCGATGATCGGGCGGCGCTTCTACGCGCCGTTCGAAGGCGAACCTGTATTGGTCTCACCTGAATCGCGATTGGAGGATTCCAAGGCCCTCCTCAAGGAGATGAAGCCTTATCTGGCACGTGCCGACTATGCGTCGATCAATCTGGAAACGCCGATCTTCGAGACGCCTCCAAGCGCGGCAGCGCCAAAATCGGTCACCTTTTATTCGGGACCTGAAACGCTTGAAGCCCTCGATTGGGCGGGCATTGATTATGTCGCGCTTGGCAATAACCACGTCTATGATTTTCTCGAGCCTGGTTTGGATGTCACGATGAGCTACTTGCGTGGCAGCGCATTGACGTTCTCTGGGGCCGGAAAAACAGAAACTGAGGCGTTGCAGCCATTTTCCCTGTCGCAGCACTCGGACACGTTCGCCTTCCTCAGCTATGTGGGCTGGCCCGCCGGGCCTCCAACCCAATCTGCAACGGAAGACAAAGGCGGTGCTGCGCTCGGCACATCGCAGAATATCCTGGACACGACACAAAAGAGCGTGACAGCCGGGGAAGTTCCCATCCTGCAATTTCATGGCGGTCTGGAATATGTCGAGGACCCCACACTCTCAATGGAGACCAAGCTCAAACAAGCGGTTGATGCGGGGGCCGCGCTGGTGATTGGTCATCATCCGCACGTCGTTCAAGGCCTGGAGCTGTATCAAGACAAGCTTATCGCCTGGTCGCTCGGTAACTTCCTGTTTGATCAGTATTTTTACTCGGCGCAATCCGCGGCGTTGCTCTATGTCTGGATGGATGGCGAAGAGTTTCATCACGCGGAGGCCGTGCCAATATACATCAAGGGCTATCACCCAACCCCGGCAGTCGGCCCCATGCGCGACGAAATCAACCGACGCTTGACGGACCTCTCCGCGCAAAGGGATACGCGCCTTTATCGCTCAGGTGGCCACATGAGTCTCTCCCGTGCCCAAAGACCCGCAACACCCAGTCCCAAGTTCGATCGTGCGATCGATTGCTCGAACGGAAGCACGCGAACCGGCCTTGATCTCATTGCAAGAGGAGACTTCGATGCGCACGATCTTTTCGGAGCGGCGGATCGATCTTGGCTGGATATAGACCCACGAGTTCGGATCTTGAGCGGATCCGAGAACACCGCAGACAAACACATGCAGATCAATCTGCCTGCTGACGACGCGATTACAACAGGCATGCGCAAGTTTCTGCGCGTCTTTACACCCGGGACGCCAATGTCTGTGCGCGCAGACCTGTTGGCGACGGCGGATGTCGACATGGATGTGTATCTTCAAATCAGAGCAACGGGTCAAAGCCTCGAAGACGCCCTCCAAAACGGTCGGCTTGTCCGGATTGGATCGCAAAGTCTTATCGCTGGCGAGGCGGTGAAACTGGACCTTGATTTTGACAGTCCGAGAACCCGTGCGCGATCGATCAGAGTGTTGATCGAGGTGCGGTCTGGCCCGCGCAAAAGCGCGATCGAACTGGACAATTTCGAACTCATCGAATGGCAGACGCCTTTTGTATCGCAAGGCAGCCATTGCGGGCCGTAGAGCCGCGAAATCACATCCGAGCATCACTAAATGAAATAAAACCGAGGCCCGGAACGTCATTGCATCGAGACGCTCTCGGAGATGATGCATGTCGTATGGAAAACCAAACCGTTCGGTCTTGAGATTCTGCCTCATGGCCTCAGCAGCGATGCTGGTGGCCTGTTCCGGAGGCGGTGGTGAGGCGGGGACAACAGATCCTGTCGCTGTTGTGCCCCCATCCCCGCCATCCCCACCACCACCGCCTCCACCTCCACCTCCGCCGCCTGCTCCACCAAGTGGCACCACCGGGACATTCTCAACACCGCAGAGCACATCGCGTTTTCTCACCCAGGCGACATTTGGCCCGACGTCGGAGATCGTCTCTCCCCTGGTTGGAACGGATGTCTCCGATTGGCTCCTGGCTGAGTTTAACAAGCCGGGGACCTCCAGCCTGGAAGACCTGACCGTCTATGCCGGTCGAATTTCCGGCGAGGCAGCGTTCAATTTCATTGTTGGTAACTCGACGACCAACACATTCTGGCGCGATGCCATTGAAGGGGATGCGCAGTTACGCGATCGCATGGCGTTTGCTTTGTCTCAGATGCTGGTCGCGTCGACCTTTGGCGGCGAGCTGCTTCAGGATTTGCCGCAGCCGATGGCCTACTATCAGGACATCCTGAAACGGAACGCGTTCGGAAACTATCGCGACCTGTTGGAAGAGGTCACGTACTCGCCCGCGATGGCGCATTATCTCACCTATCTGGGCAATCAAAAGGCCGACCCGATGACTGGGCGTATGCCAGATGAAAACTATGCTCGCGAGATCTTGCAACTTTTCACCATTGGTTTGGTTGAATTGAATATTGACGGCACGCCGGTCATGGGTGCCAATGGTCAGCCGGTTGAACTCTACACCAATGGCGACATAACCGGTCTGGCAAAGGTGTTTACCGGCCTCGACCTTGCCAATGCCGAGCGCGACGACCCGACTTTCGACGATGCTGAAATTCTCAATGATTGGAACGTTCCACTTCAGATCTTTCCAGAGGAACACTCAACGGACGCCAAGAGCTTTCTTGGAACAACGATCCCGGCGGGGACCCAGGCTGAAGCCAGCATAGATGCGGCGCTGGATCACATCATGGCGCATCCGAATGTTGGTCCCTTTGTCGGGCGCCAGCTCATCCAACGCTTTACCACCAGCAACCCGGATCCGGATTACGTGCGCCGGGTCGCCGAGACGTTCAATCGCGGCTCTTATACTCTGCCGAATGGAACGTCTGTTGGTGATGGCCGAAAAGGCGACTTGCGCGCGACGCTCTGCGCGGTCTTGCTCGATCCTGACAATGAACCGGATGCCGCGCTTGCCAGTGCGACGTTCGGAAAACTGCGTGAACCCATCCTGCGCTTTACGCATTGGGCGCGAGTGGCGGGTGTGGACGCGTCGCGGCCTGAATACACCGCGCTCGTCTATGATACAGTTTCGCCCCGGGATCTGAATCAACACCCTTATCGGGCCAAGTCAGTCTTCAATTTCTATCGCCCGGGATATGTCGCCCCGGGCACGCAATCTGGCGCCCGCGGCATGACTGTGCCGGAACTGCAAATCGTCAATGCCGCGAGCACGCCAGGTTTCATAAATTTCATGACCGAAATGACCGCGCGCACAGCTGCCAATGCAGAAGACGAAGAGT
>JBCCZH010000354.1:0-3541 GCA_039188075.1 Pseudomonadota bacterium | reverse complement strand
GTCCTTGCGATCATGTTCAATGATGGAACGAAGGACCAGGCGGCCAATGCGGCCAAACCCATTAATTGCGACGCGAACAGCCATGAAAAACCTCTTTTGCCAAGATATTGATTTCGTGGCGTCTTTAGACGCAAGTTTAAGACCAGTCCAGCGCGGTTTAGGCGCGCATCGCATCTGATTACGCTGTCAGTTAAGAGCCACTACACCTTAGAGGAGATTTCCTCTTCATTCAGGTCTCGAATAGGGAGAATCCCTTGCCTTTCACGAGCCGGAGCAGCGCGTAAAGCAGCAGGCCAACGGGCCCGAACAGATAGGATCCGAGAATGCACGGAATGGTCTGCCAATGGGCAATGTCCAGACGCTGCGCATCGCGCGCAATCCAGGCGCCGACGAACAGGTCAAAGACGAGATAATGGCTCCAGCCAATGATCACCCCATTGGGGTGGTCGAACAGGGCCTGTACGCCGGCAAAGGAAAACCCGGCATCCGGATCCGAAACCCCGAACCCCATCGCAGCGATCAGCAGCGTGCCGTAAATCGCGCCCAGTATGATCGGATACAGCATCGAATGCACCGCCGCCTGCGTGATCCGGGCCCGCGGCAGAAAGACCAGTAAGGCCCAGGCCGGCATGACCATCAGGTTGATTACAGAAAAGCCGGTCTCCCAGGTCATCGCACTACTCTTTCTTATTGGCGTCGTCGGGCTGGTTCATCCAGTCCGTAAATTGTTCCCAGTCGATCCAGGTCTTCTTCTTGCGGCGCAGCTTCTGCCAGAATCGGCGTCGCTCCGGCGTTGGCAAGGGTTGGAGATTTTCGAGGAAGGCCGTGGCCACCGATTTCCAGCTATAGCCCTCGGCATAGGTACGGCACGTGGCGCGGTCCAGGTCGAGACAGGCCCGCGCCCCGGCGGCGAGATCGCCGCCAAGCGAGGTGATTGTCCCGGCATTGGACCCGGGAATGACATCCTTCGGTCCGGTGGCCTCATAGGCCGCGACGGGCGTGCCGGACGACATCGCCTCAAGCACCACGAGTCCAAACGTGTCGGTCAGGCTTGGAAATACAAACACGTCGGCGCTGGCATAATAATTGGCCAGGTCCTCGCCGAAGCGAGCGCCGAGAAAGTGGACGTCCGGATATTTCTTTTTCAGCGAGTCCAGCGCTGGCCCGTCGCCGACAACGACTCGCGACCCTGGCAGGTCCAGTTCGACAAAGGCTTCGATATTCTTCTCAACGGCGACCCGGCCGACATTCAGGAAGATGGGACGCGGCAGGCTCGGGAAAGGATCATCCGCGGCGCCTTCTTCGATGCGGCGGCTCGGATGGAAGAGTTCGGTGTCGACGCCGCGAGTCCAGGCAACCAGATTGATGAATCGCTTCGCTTCGAGTTCTTCGACCATGCTTGGCGTCGGCACCATGACCTTGCCGGAATATTTGTGAAACCAGCGCACGAAACTATAGCCCGCGGCGGTCGGGATCGGCATCCGCGCCGAGACATATTCCGGGAAACGGGTGTGATAAGCGGTCGAGAAGGGGTGTTTGATCTTAAGACACATTTTGCGCCCGGCCATGCCCAGCGTGCCTTCGGTGACAATATGGACGGCATCCGGCTCGAACGCTTCAAACCGCTCCTTGATTCGGCGCTCCGCGAACAAAGCGAGCTTGATCTCCGGATATGTGGGCAGCGGCATCGTTTTAAACCCGTCGCCAGGATGAATGACGTCGAATTCGTGGCCTTCAGCCTCAAGCTCCGCAATCACGCGCTGCATGGTGCGCACAACACCATTCACCTGTGGTTCCCAGGCGTCTGTTACGATCATGATGCGCATACGCGGCTCCTCATCGCCCCCAATGACGATGCCTAGCGTTTTAGGGATGGCTGGGCAGGGCGTAAAGCGAATCGACCATTGCAGCTGAGTAAGCTGTGGATCAGTTCTCGGCACAGGGTATGAAAGAGAATTGATAGGCGCTGGCCCCGTCCAGAGTCGAGATTTCCGCCTTTAACTGCGTGCCCTCCCGCCAATAGTGGATCCGTTGCGGGAAATCATTGTCGGCATTTTCATAGGTCACGGTCGCGTCGCCGAAATGGGTGCGCACAAATTGCGTCGGTCCGTTGCCAGAGGGGTAGGCATAGAAGGCGGCCGGGCGGTCTTCGTCCCCGAGCAGGTCGATTCGCATCTGTTCGAAGAAGGTGATCTGTTGGCCAGGATATCGATCCTGATCGAGATCAATATTGACGCTGTAGCCGAACAGGAGGTCGCCTTCCATGGCCGACCAGACTTCGCGCATCGCGCCATCTTCCGAGACCCAGCAGTCGGTGAACCAGTCGAAGAAGGGGCTGGTCGGTTCGCTGGCCTGCGCGCTGGGCCATGGCATCAGCATTAAGAGGGCGCCGCCAAGAATGAGCTTTTTCATGATTTTACCACCGTACATCCAAGTCCCGGTTCATACCGGGCGCGATTTTTGATCAGGCCGCCGAGGACGCTGGCCGTCACCATGTCATTTGCGGCTGTGCGGCCATCTTCGGTCACCCGGCTGGACGAGACTTTGAACGAGACGGCGCTGACATCCTCCGTAAAGTCGCCGAGGCAAGACTCGAATTCGCGGTCGGCCACAAATCGGCAGGAACAGACTTGCTTGGCACCATAGGCTGTCGCCACCTGGGCGAACGCGACTTGTGGCTTCAACCAGAATTGCCAGACGGTACCACCGACAACCATTATGGCGAGCGCTGCGATCAGAAGAGCTTTGACGGGTTTCATGTCCTGCCTCTAGAGTTGCGGCAAGACTATGGGAGGCGCTGGTGCGGCACAAGATCGGTTTTGGTTTGTCATCCCGGAAAGCGCAAAGCGCTTGTCCGGGACCCAGAGCTGCAAGTGCCGAGCGAATATGTCCTGGGTCCCGGCTCAAGGCCGGGATGACAAGTTTGGGCCTTTTCTGTTTAGCGACCCTCGCGTCGGCCCACGCCCAGTCTCAAATCGACCTTCAGAGTGATCTTGCCGAGTGTAAATCGCTCGTCATCATCGGCGGATTGCCGATCGATTGCGATGCAGCATTTAAAGACGCGCACTTATATCCGCTCAAACCCCATCCGAACGACGTTGCATGGCCGACCAAAGGTTGGGCGCGCGGCGAGATGCCGACTGATACTGCCCCGCTCGCCGACGACCTTATTTCCGCTGCCATGGCCGGCGAGAAAGCAGATACGATGGGCGAGACCCGCGCCGTCGTAATCATCCATCAGGGGCGCCTGGTCGCAGAAGCCTATCGCGACGGGTTCGGTCCGACCACGAAGCAAGTCTCCTGGTCGATGGCGAAATCGATCACGCAGGCTTTGGTTGGGCGGGCGGTGCATCTGGGACTGATCCAGGACATCGACGCCCCGATGCCAACGCCGTTCCAAGCAGACGATCCGCGCGCGGCGATCACCTGGCGGCAATGGCTGACCATGACGGATGGGCTCGACTATAAAGAGATCAATGCGACAGGGCTCGCGGACAATGATGTCGTGAATATGATGTATGGACGCGGCAAATATGATGTG
>JBCCZH010000353.1:0-3551 GCA_039188075.1 Pseudomonadota bacterium | reverse complement strand
CCTCTCTGCCAGCGCCAGAAGCGGCGGAATAAGCAAATCGGTCAGGGCGGCGGAGCTTGAATGATGAAAGCTCTGCCGCCAAGGCTTGACGTGGCCATCGCGGGGCCTTAAACGCGCGACATGCTGGCTGGGCAGGTCCTTTTGGGTCTGCCCGGTAATCCTTTTGGGGATTACTGGTTTGGCAAACGCACCGAATTGAGCGGATGTATGATTTGGGAGCTCACGGCCCGGTCTGCGTCTCACCTGAAATTGGTCCGACAGGGGCCACGAACAAGAGAGTATCAAGGCCCCTATGCCGACGATTCAACAGCTTATCCGGAAGCCGCGCAAGCCTAAGCCGCAGCGGTCCAAAACCCCCGCCCTGAAGGGCAATCCTCAACGTCGCGGTGTGTGCACACGCGTTTACACCACGACCCCGAAAAAGCCGAACTCGGCGCTTCGGAAAGTGGCGAAAGTTCGCCTGACGACTGGGTTTGAGTCGCTTTGCTATATTCCGGGTGAAGGCCACAATCTGCAGGAGCACTCTGTTGTGCTGATCCGCGGTGGCCGTGTGAAAGACTTGCCAGGTGTGCGTTACCACATCCTGCGCGGCGTTCTGGATACCCAGGGCGTGAAAGATCGTAAGCAGCGTCGTTCGCATTACGGCGTCAAGAAGCCGAAATAAGGGAGGGCTAACACATGTCTCGTCGTCACCGTGCTGAGAAACGTCAGGTCCTGCCTGACCCCAAGTTTAAGGACGTTGTCCTGTCAAAATTCATGAACCAGATCATGCAGGACGGCAAAAAGTCGACTGCAGAGCGCATCGTTTATGGCGCCCTGGATCTGGTCGAAGCCCGCGCCAAAAAAGACCCGGTCGAGGTCTTTCATGAAGCGCTGGAAGCGATTTCACCTGCGGTCGAGGTTCGCTCTCGCCGTGTGGGTGGTGCGACCTATCAGGTGCCGGTTGAAGTGCGCCCAGACCGCCGTCAGGCGCTGGCCATTCGCTGGCTCGCTGCTGCCGCCGGCAGCCGCAATGAGAACACGATGCGTGAGCGTCTCGCTGGAGAGCTCATGGATGCGTCGCAGGGCCGTGGAAACGCGGTCAAGAAGCGCGAAGATACGCACAAGATGGCGGAAGCCAACCGCGCGTTCTCGCACTATCGCTGGTAGATTTCACTTAAAGAGCTTCCGTTTCCTCCCGGAACACAACTACGAAGGTAAAGCCCATGGCCCGCGAATATCCGCTGGAGCGCTATCGTAACTTTGGTATTATGGCGCATATTGATGCCGGTAAGACCACGACGTCTGAACGCATCCTGTATTACACAGGCAAGTCGCACAAGATCGGCGAAGTGCATGATGGCGCTGCAACCATGGACTGGATGGAGCAAGAGCAGGAGCGTGGCATCACGATTACGTCTGCTGCGACGACCACGTTCTGGGAGCGCACCGAAGATGGTGAGACGGCGCAAACCGAAAAGCACCGTCTGAACATTATCGACACGCCGGGACACGTGGACTTCACGATTGAAGTTGAGCGCTCTCTGGCAGTGCTCGATGGTGCCGTTTGTGTGCTTGACGCAAATGCCGGTGTTGAGCCCCAAACCGAAACAGTTTGGCGCCAGGCTGACCGCTATCACGTGCCGCGTATCGTGTTCGTCAACAAGATGGACAAGATCGGCGCGGACTTCTTCAATTGTGTCGACATGATCAAGGATCGGACCGGCGCACAGCCTCTGCCAATTCAGCTCCCCATCGGCGCTGAAAGCGAGCTCGAAGGCCACGTTGACCTGATCACCATGCAGGAATGGGTTTGGGCTGGCGAAGACCTCGGCGCGACCTGGGAGCTGCGTGAGATTCGTGACGAGTTGAAAGCCAAGGCCGAAGAGATGCGGTCTGAAATGGTCGAGCTTGCGGTCGAGCAGGACGAAGAGGCCATGGAAGCCTATCTCGAAGGCGAAGAGCCGACGCAGGAAAAACTGCGTGAGCTGATCCGCAAGGGTACGCTGGAAATGGCATTCGTGCCCGTGATTGCCGGTTCTGCGTTCAAGAATAAAGGCGTCCAGCCCATGCTCAACGCGGTGCTCGACTATCTGCCGAGCCCGCTCGATGTGCCAGCCTATATGGGCTTTAAGCCTGGCGACGACACAGAGACCCGTGACATTGCGCGGTCTGCTGACGACGCACAGCCATTTGCGGGTCTTGCCTTCAAGATCATGAATGACCCATTCGTGGGCTCTCTGACCTTTGTTCGCATCTATTCAGGTGTGATGACCAAAGGCGGCTCAATGCTGAACTCCACCAAGGACAAGCAAGAGCGCATTGGTCGGATGATGATGATGCATTCGAACAATCGTGAAGAGATCGAAGAAGCCTATGCAGGCGACATTATTGCTCTGGCGGGTCTGAAACAGACCACGACGGGTGATACGCTCTGCGCGAAGAACGATCCTGTGGTTCTGGAAACCATGACCTTCCCGGATCCGGTGATCGAGATTGCGGTTGAGCCGAAGTCGAAAGCCGACCAGGAGAAAATGTCTGTTGGTCTGCAGCGCCTCGCGGCCGAAGACCCAAGCTTCAAGGTCGAGTCCGACTTTGAGTCTGGTCAGACGATCATGAAAGGCATGGGTGAACTTCACCTCGACATTCTGGTCGACCGCCTGAAGCGCGAGTTTAAAGTCGAAGCGAATATCGGTCAGCCAAAAGTGGCTTATCGTGAAGCGCTCGGCCGTGCGGCTGACATCGATTATACGCACAAGAAACAGTCTGGTGGTTCTGGACAGTTTGCCCGCGTCAAGCTGACCTTTGAACCCCTGGAAGCCGGTTCAGGCTTTGAGTTCGAAAGCAAGGTCGTTGGCGGTAACGTGCCGAAGGAATACATTCCTGGCGTCGAGAATGGCTTGAAAATGGCCAAGGAAAACGGGCTTCTGGCCGGTTATCCTGTGACTGACTTCAAAGCCACGCTGACCGATGGGGCCTTCCACGATGTCGACTCAAGCGTCCTGGCGTTTGAAATCGCTGCACGGGCTGCGTTCCGTGAGCTGAAATCAGAAGGCGATCCACGCCTGATGGAACCCGTGATGAAAGTCGAAGTTGTCACCCCGGAAGACTATATGGGCGACATCATTGGCGATCTGAACTCGCGTCGCGGCCAGATCCAGGGCTCCGAGCCTCGCGGTAATGCTACGGCGATCAACGCCTTTGTGCCGCTGGTGAATATGTTCGGTTATGTGTCTGACCTTCGCGGCATGTCACAAGGCCGGGCCCAGTTCACCATGCAGTTCGATCACTATGCCGAAGTCCCAAAGGCCGAGGCCCAGAAGATCACCCAGGAACTGGCGGGCTAACAATCGATCCAAAGACCGGCCTGGCGATCACTCAACGGGCCGGTCGATGACTAATAGAATACAGGCTGGAAATACAGGAGAGTATCATGGCCAAAGAGAAGTTTGAGCGTAATAAGCCGCACGTGAACATCGGCACGATTGGACACGTGGACCATGGTAAGACGACGCTGACCGCAGCGATCACGATGGTGCTGGCAGATGTCACGGGTGCTGAGAAGCGTTCGT
>JBCCZH010000352.1:0-3553 GCA_039188075.1 Pseudomonadota bacterium | reverse complement strand
GTGCACAGGATATTGGCATGAAGACGCCGCTAAATCCTCTGCAACGGGATTTGGTCGTCGCCCGGGGGAAGGATCCACGTAGAAAACGTGACGATAGACTCCGCCCAGCGAGGGCCGATACCTGCGCGCCGCAACACTCTTCAAACGGGTGTAACGGAACCGAAACGCTCGCCTCGATCGAGCGGGCATTGATGCGTCTATCGACCGGCACTTACGGAATCTGCGTATCCTGCGGCGCGGATATCAGTCTCTTGCGGCTGGAGCGCAATCCAGCGGTGGAAACCTGCGATCGGTGTGACGATACTTCGTCGTTCAAAGCGCATTAAGCGCGGTCTTCAGATCCGCGATGACATCGCCGGCATCCTCAAGCCCCACCGACAAGCGGATCCAGCTTTCATCGAGGCCCATTTCTGCCTGTTCTTCCTCGCTGAGCGCCCGGTGTGTTGTCGAGCACGGGTGACAAGCCAGGGATTTGGTGTCGCCAAGATTGTTTGAAATATCGATCAGGTTGAGACTGTTCAGCACTTTGAAGGCTTCGGCGCGGACGCCTTTCACCGAAAAAGCGATCAGTGTACCACCCGAGCTCATTTGCTTGGCATGGATCGCATGATGCGGATGATCGGCGCGGCCCGGATAATGGACCGCCGCAATATTCGGATGGCTGGCAATGGCGTCGGCAATTTCTGCCGCATTTGCACAGGCCTGGCGGACCCGCAATTCCAGAGTCTCGAGGCCTTTCAGGACGACCCATGCATTGAAGGGCGAGGCCGCCGGTCCAGTATGGCGCAGCCAGGGATCGATATGCTCTTCGATGAATTCGCTCTGGCCAAGAATGGCGCCCAGCAGGACACGCCCCTGGCCATCCATATGCTTGGTTGCGGAATAGACGGCAATGTCTGCGCCCAGCTCCAGCGGCTTTTGCAAGACCGGTGTGGCAAACACATTGTCGACGACCAGCAAGGCGCCGGCCTGGTGTGCGAGTTCTGCAACGGCAGCGATATCGACCGCTTCGAGCAGCGGGTTGGACGGGCTTTCGATCAGGACCAGCCGCGTGGGTTTGGACAAGGCCTTCTTCCAGGCGTCGAGATCGCTACCATTCACGAATTCCGTCTCAACGCCATAACGCGGCAGAATCGTCGAACAGATGTGTCGGCAGGAGCCAAATAGCGCGCTCGCCGCGACGACCCGGTCGCCGGTGCTGCATGGCGCGATCATCGCGGACGAAATCGCGCCCATGCCAGAGGCTGTTACGCGGCAGGTCTCAGCGCCTTCCAGCGCGACCAGACGTTCGGCCAGCATCTGATTGGTCGGGTTGCCATAGCGCGAATAGACATAGCCTTCCTCATCCCCGGCCATCCGCGCCGCCGCCTGTTCGGCGTTGGCATAGGCATAGCCGGAGGTCAGGAACATGGCCTCCGAGGTTTCGCCAAATTCGGAGCGCATTGTACCTTGGCGCACCAATTTGGTGGCAAGGGCCCAATCATCACTGCGTTTCGTCATCGCGAAATCCTTTGCATTCGAAGCGCATCGTCATAAGCCTTACGGGGTAAAGGGATCAAGCCATGGCGGATGGAAAACTGGGCGTTTTGGCAGATCGTGAGCTGTCAGCATTGTTTGAGAGCGGCGCGATCAAGTCCAAAGGCGCGCTGGATGACGACCAAATTCAACCAGCCAGTCTGGATTTGCGTCTGGGCTTTGAAGCCCATCGTATCCGCGCCAGCTTCCTGCCCGGGGGTGGGCGCAGTGTCAGTGATGTATTGGCGGAGCCAGATACGGAACTGCATCGTATCGAGCTAACTCCGCAAGGCGCGGTGCTGGAAACCGGCTGCGTCTATGTCGTCCCCTTGCAAGAGCGATTGCGTCTGCCTGCCGGTGTTTCCGGGCGTGCCAATCCCAAGAGCTCTACGGGGCGGATCGACGTCTTCACCCGGGTCGTGACCAATCGCTCCAAGGCGTTTGACGATGTGCCGATGGGGTATTCCGGGCCGCTCTGGCTGGAGATCAGTCCGCGCACCTTCCCGATCCTGGTGCGTCCAGGCGACCGGCTGGCCCAATTGCGTCTCCGGCGTGGCCAAAGTGAAAACGTTACCGAGAAGACCGTTTCGATCGATCTCGACCAGCCGGAAGGGGCGCCGGTTGGCTGGCGCGCCAAGCGGCATGGCGGCCTGATCGATCTGCGCGGGATTGGCCGGCATGAGGTGCACCAATTCTGGGAACCACTCTATGCGCGCGGCGGCCGGCTGATCCTCGATCCTGAGGAATTCTATATTCTTGCCAGCCGCGAAACGGTCAAAGTCCCGGCCGGCAAAGCCGCAGAAATGGCCCCCATCGCGCCGGAGCTTGGCGAGTTTCGGGCCCATTATGCCGGCTTTTTTGATCCCGGTTTCGGGACCAATCAGGGCGGCAGCCGGGCGGTGCTGGAAGTCCGCTCGCGGGATGTGCCGTTTGTCCTCGAACATGGCCAGCCCGTGGCCAAACTGATCTATGAGCCGATGGCGACCAAGCCAAAGGCGCTTTATGGTGGCAAGACCAGCAATTATCAGGGCCAGGGCCTGAAACTCTCGAAACATTTTGCCCGTCCCGATTGAGCGGAGCGCCCGTCTATGCGATAGCGGCGCCCCATGTATGGATTCTTTGAGAGACGCCTGGACCCCTTTCCGGAGACGCGCACGGACATGCCGCCCGCGCGCCTGTGGGCGTTTATCTCGCATTATGTCCGCGACGCGCGGCCTTGGCTGATCATCATGGCCGTGCTGTCGGCCCTGATCGGCGTCAGCGAAGTTCTCCTGTTCGGGTTTCTGGGTCAGATTGTCGACTGGCTCGCCACTTCAAATCCCGACACGTTCATGAGCGATTATGGCTGGTTGCTGGCCGGCATGGTCGTGGTTGTCATGTTCGCCATGCCGCTCGGCCATTTTGCCTGGGGCCTGGTCGTGCACCAGGTCATGTATGGCAATCTGCCCATGAGCGCGCGCTGGCGGATGCATACTTATCTGCTCGGCCAGTCGATCGGCTTCTATTCCGACGAGTTCGCTGGCCGGGTCGGTGCAAAAGTGATGCAGACCGCGCTGGCGGTGCGCGAAGTGATGATCAAACTGCTGGACGTCTTCGTCTATGTCTCGGTCTTCTTCATCACCATGGTCTTTCTCATCGCCAGTGCCGATTTGCGCCTCGCAGCGCCGCTGGCTGTCTGGCTGATCATCTATATCGGGCTGATCTCTTTCTTCGTCCCGCGTCTGACCAAGGTGGCGGAAGAACAAGCCGATGCCCGCTCCGACATGACCGGCCGGATTGTCGACAGCTATACCAATATCGCCACCGTCAAACTGTTCGCCCATGCCGGCGGCGAGCGGGCCTATGCCCGCGCCAGCATGAAGACTTTCCTTCTGACTGTATTCAGCCAGTTTCGGCTGATCACGGCCTTCTATTCTCTGGTCCATCTGAACAATGCGATCTGCGTCATCTCGATTGGAACGCTCGGCATTCTGTTCTGGATGGATGGTGCGGTGACAGTGGGCGCCATCGCGGTCGGGCTCGGCCTCGCCTTGCGGAT
>JBCCZH010000351.1:0-3556 GCA_039188075.1 Pseudomonadota bacterium | reverse complement strand
GAAGCTCGGCAGATCCTGTTGCGGCAGTGACCCACCGCCGGCGCGCGCGATGGAAGAGGTGACCACAGCGTCCACACCCCCTGTTTTCGACAGCACGGTCTGTAGCCTTTGCGCGCGGGCGTGAACGCGCTCAACTGGCTCGGCCAGGGCCTGGAGAACAGGGACGCGCTCAACCGGATCATTCGGCGCGCGATACAGATCCAGCGTGGCATGGAGGGCAGCGAGCGAGAGCTTGTCGATCCGAACGGCGCGCGCCATTGGATGGGTCTTGATCTGATCGATACAAGCCCGCGTCCCGGCAATGATGCCGGCTTGCGGGCCGCCAAGCAGCTTGTCGCCGGAAAAGGTCACGACATCGACGCCGGCTTCGAGGACATCGCGCACGACCGGTTCATTGGGCAGACCATAGGCGGATAGGTCGACGAGGACCCCACTGCCCAAATCTTCGACCAGAAGTGTTCTCTTGTCGTGCGCCAGATCAGCTAGGTCTTTTCGGTTCGGGACGGACGCGAAGCCAACCACTGCATAATTGCTGGTATGGCTTTTCAGGAGCAGGCGCGTGTCATCGCAGATCGCATTGGCGTAATCGCTGAGATGCGTTTTATTCGTCGTACCGATTTCGCGCAGGATGGCCCCGCTCTGGGCGATGACGTCGGGCATGCGAAACGATCCGCCAATTTCGACCATTTCACCGCGCGATGCGATGATCGGTTCACCCGCGGCCAAAGCAGTCAGGACGGTCAGGATTGCCGCGGCACAATTGTTGACGACAATCGCCGCCTCGGCACCTGTGAGATGGCAGATCAGGTCTTCAACATGGGCATGCCGAGACCCGCGTTTGCCGGTTTCGAGGTCCAGTTCGAGCGCGGTGTAATTCGCCGCGACTTCCTGCATCGCCGAAACAGCCTCGGGAGCGAGACGGGCGCGCCCGAGATTGGTGTGAATAATGATCCCTGTGGCATTGATGGTGGTGCGCAAGCTTGACCGTCGCGCAGCGCTTAGCTCTGGTTCAACATCGCCGAGTACGGCCTGATTGCTGATCTGTGTAGCATCAAGATTTGCTCCAGCGACAATTTGTTCGCGTGTTCGTTGCAGCCTGGCGCGAACCGCATCCGCAACATCGTCATAGCCATAAGTCCGGATCAACTGGGCGGCCAATTCGGTTTCCAGAATGGTTTGAACTTTTGGCAGGCGTCTCAGGCGATCTTGCATAAGCTATTGTTTCCGAAGCGCGACGCCCGCGCAAGCTTGCCGTCGAGGCGTCACAGAGACTGACAGGTCTCGGCCACCTTGATTTCGGTTTCGCGTTTGCAGGATCGGCTTTCAGGCTCAGTCTCGCAAATGGCGGCCGAGGACTCGATGTCCAGGAATGCGGCGGCGCTCGCCATGGCGCTCCAATACGCATCCTTGGCGTCCCGCACATCTTCTTCCATGGACGGATTTCCCAGCAAGTTGGCTTGGCCTTGCGCGCCTTGAAACTCGCAAGCTTCCTGCAGCGCCATTCGTGTAAACGGAGTCTGGTTTTGCTCCGATAGCGCCAATTGCGCCGCGTCCGCGGAATAGGCGGTCCAATTGGTCGACACTTGCTGTCCAAACCCTTCTGACGCGGTTTTGCTGCCGGCCCAGTCGCCCGCCCCGGTCGCATCCGTGAAAGCCTGCACGGCCTTACCACTATCGTTCAGGCGCCGCACCGCGAGCGCCATGCCACAGAAATTGCCTTGCCGCGTGTCGATGCCTGAGGCGCCAATATCGAGGCAGGCAGTGCTCGCTGCATCAGCATAATTCAGCGTCTTGCTGGCGGCGTCCGCAAAGGCTTCAGTGGACTGACCCGGTATCGAGGTCAGGGCGTCCGCGGCCGTCATCGCCGTGAACGTCCAGGCGAGATTCAGCCCCGGCTTTCCGGCTGTTTCGGCCATTCTGGTTTCCGCTGAAGCCAGCAAGCCGTTCAGTTTTTCAATCCTCGAGGCGGCATTGTCTTCGGTCGCCGTCTGCGCTTTCACGGCATTGATCTGTGCGACTGTGGTCTCGGGCGACGGGCCAGTTGTGGCCGATGTGGTTTCGCAGGCGATCAGCAAGATGAGCCCGGCGCTCGCCATGGCAATGGTTCCAATGTGTTTCATCCTTCAGCTCCTCGCGGTGGGACAGGTTGATAATAGACTTCCGGCGCGCCGGTTGGGGTCCGTACGTGATCGAAGTCGAATGGATCGGCCGCCGTGCTGGACGTCATTGCGCGGCCTTTGCGCATGGTTTCGACGGCGCTCAGTATCGTATCTGACGAGACGCTGGTTTGACCGGTAGAGACAACATCGCTGAGGAACCAGCGGAATGCGAACAGCCAGTCCTGGGACGACAATTGCTGAACGCCCTGGGCGGTGGCGAGCGTGTTCAGTTGCAGGATAAAGTCATTCAGGGCGGTTTGGCCGCTATCTGTCGCCAATTGTCTCGCATGTGATGTGGCGAGATCGAGCGTGGTCATCATGGCGTCTGCGAGTGTGCGTCCGAACAGGATCTGTCCGGGCTGCCGGTTCAGCGGCGCGCTACCATCGGCTTGCGCGGTGAGGCTGGCTTGCGCGGTGGTCAGAAGCTGCTGGAGCAGAGTGACGGCGAGGGCGTCTTCCGGATCATTTGCATCGAGACTGAACAGGGTTTCCGGATTGGCCATAGCCAGCGAAATCGCGTGCGCCGAGACTCGTTGCCAATCTGCGCGGCTGATCAGGCTGGCATGTTCGTTGGCAATGAAGGCTGCGACGCCGCGGGCAATATTGACGACTTCCGGATTCACATCGTCGCCAAGGATCATGCCAGGAGTCAGCGCCACTTGTTCGGCAATGATGCCAACCAGATCGAGCAGGAAGGATTGTTCAGTTGGCCGCGACAGGATGGACAGGTCGATGCCCTTGGTCTCGAAATGCGTGATCATGCCATCCGCAATATGGCTGAGGATCTTGATCTGGATCAGCGCCCAGGGGGAGTCCGTTGCGTCGAGCCGGTCAGCGAGTTCGGCATTCAGGGCCGCTCTTGCCTCGGCCACCAGATAGACGCGGGCATGTCGGCGGGTCATTTCCATGCCCATCTGGAAAATGTGCTGCGCCAGCTGTGGACGCGACTCCACCGCCGACAAGGATTGCATCAGACCTGTGAGGAATTCGCGGCCAAGTTCAATATGTTGACCGCTGCCGCGAATGAAGGCTTCCGGCGAGGCGGACACAGCCTGCAGGACATTCGGATAGGTGCGTACGAAAAAGCCGGGCGTGAATATGCTGGCAAGCGTGCCCTGTTCCGACGTTTCCGCCACTAGGCCTTCGAACAGGGCGTCTGTCACGATACCGGCCGCACTGCCGCGTTCAGGATAGTCGCCATCGAACACATCGCGCCGATAATCGTAGAGGGTCTGGATGACGCCGGTGGCGACCGGCCCGCGCAGCACTTCGCGGATTTTCATCAGGCGCTGTGTTGCATTCAGATCGAGGCTGGCATTCGCCGCATTGAGTTCGCGGAATGGACTGATCGCTGAGCGCACCAGCGCTTGTACCGAGTCCTTGTCCGAGAACAGTTC
>JBCCZH010000350.1:0-3563 GCA_039188075.1 Pseudomonadota bacterium | reverse complement strand
TGCCGCCTAGCTAGTGTGCGTCGCACGTGATGACGAGCCCTGCTGCCGCGTAAACCTTGTAACCGACCAAAGGGCTTGCCACATGGCGTCCTTCGTTTTTAAGGAGGGCGCCATGACGCCGTCAAATATTCCCATGGATGACTTCGTCGCCGGGTTCAGCCCGCAAGGGTTGCCGGTGCGTGGCCGCGTGATCCGTCTGTCGGAAGGCACCATTTCTCCGATATTGAAACGGCATGCCTATCCTGATCATCTGGCCGAAATTCTCGGCGAGGCTGTCATGCTATCCGCTCTGGTCGGATCCGGAATGAAGTTTCAGGGCAAGGTCCTGGCCCAGGCAGAAGGCGATGGACCGACATCGATGCTGGTCGGGGAATATACCAAGGCGGGCGGCTTGCGCGGGTATGCCAAGCATGAGCCTGAACGCTGGGCGTGGCTCGACAAGGTCAACAAAGGCGACAAGCCGCACATGCCGCAACTGTTTGGCGCCATGGGCCGGCTCGGCCTGATCATTGTCTATGACAATACCGACCTCAAACCGTATCAGGGCATTGTACCTCTGGCGAAAGGCTCTCTGGCTGAGTGCGCAGAGGACTATTTCCGCCAATCCGAGCAAGTTGAAACCCGACTGCGTCTGGCCGTGCAAAAGGATGATTCCGGCAGCTGGCGCGCTGGCGGCATGATGATCCAGAAAATTGCTGGCGATGAGGCCCGCGGTGATACTGAAGAGGGTTGGCGCGAAGCCGAAGCCCTGTTTTCCACACTGACCCTGGAGGAGTTGACCGACCCGGCGCTGCCAGCGCCTGATCTGGTTTATCGCCTCTTCCATGAAGGCGGGGTCGCTATGGATTCTGATGTTCAAGTCCTCGATGATGTCTGCACGTGTAGTCGCGATCGGCTCGTCGGCACGTTGCAAGGCATGGCGGATGAGAGCTTGCGTGAAATGGTTGAGCCAGATGGCACTTTGAAGATCGACTGCCAGTTCTGTTCGCGCAGCTACAGCATCGCGATTGAAGAAGTCACGCGTGCGACCAATTAGGCCGCCTGCGCGGTACGATCGGCAAATCGCTTCAATATACGGTTCTGAACAGGTGTTTGCTCACGCCCAATCGGAGCTTTGAGATACAGCCCGCCTGGGCTTGAACCGAACATGTTTCTAATGCTCCGATTGAAGTTCGGGCGAGACGTGAACCCCCAGCGAAGTGAAGCCTGTTTTATGCTGCCGCGGACATGGGCGGTGTTCGATAGGTCGATCGCCGCGCGAATGGCGCGTCGGCGCATGATGTAGTTTCGGACGCCTCCCTGTTTCTCGAACATGCGGAACAAGGAGGCTCTGGAAAGTCCGAAATTCGCCAGGACGGTGGATACAGAGAGATCCGGATTCCCCAAATTGTGTTCGATGAATTTGCTAATCTGCTCCCGCAGCGCGGTTCGAAAATGAGCACGCACGTCTTCTCGTTGAGGGCGCACACCCAAATTCACCTTTAAGAGGGCAAAGAAACGGTGCAGCAGAGCCGGGGGCAATGTCGACGCTCCATCGGTCAAACTCGCATACAGATCGGCCATGCAGGTGTGAAGCAGCTGCCCGCTCGGATTCGTAACTTCAATGACGCGTTCTTTGTGAAAAACGTCATTGGGCAAGGCGAGTATGGACTTTGGCACGAAGACAGTTTGCACCCGAAACCGACTGTTTATGGTTTGCAGGGCGCGTGCGTGATCTAGGACATAAATTGGCCCGGGAACGCGATCAATCACGCAATCATCAGAATACCCCTGTTCGGTGCCGGACAAAAAGCGGGCCACCGAGATGAGATGGCCGCCATTTTGGCGCTCCTGCTGGGTTTGCGTGCGGGCGAAAGGATTGCTCTCACCGTATCCGAACACGCAAAGATCGGTTTGCCACGCGATTGCGGCATTTGCGGCGCATTCATTTTCAGAGGCGATCGGTGACACCTGGAACATTGGCGCCATGATGGACCCATACTCTTCGGCGCACCCTTGAAAGGTGTTCATGCGAACGTCTATCGATCGTGTATCTGAGGCCAATGTGGCAACCATGTTTACTCCTTTTGCGTCAGCCTTCCCGCTTCGACACCCACATCCTGAACCACTGAACAGCCCGTAGAGTTCGCCGCGATTGACGCGCTTTGTCATTGTCATGACGTCTCAAACGGCACAATGGACAGATGATCTTGCCACGAAACCGATCTGAGCGCACCCTATGGCAAGGCAGTATCTGCGCGCCCCTGTACAGGCGATTGCAGATATTCGTATAGACTATCCTTCAAGGAGGGCGACGTGATGACGGCTGATCCAGCACTAAAGCTCGATGGATTTCTACCCTATCGACTATCTGTTCTGTCCAATGCGGTGTCTCGCAAGATCGCGAAAATCTACGAAGAAGAGTTCGACCTGTCCGTTTGGCAGTGGCGGATCATCGCCGTGCTTGGTGAGCGCGAAGGCCTGACCAGCACGGAAGTTGCGCAGCGCACCCTGATGGACAAACCCACCGTCAGTCGCGCCGCCGCAAGCCTGATCGAGCGCGGCATCCTCGAACGCCACATCGACCGGGATGACCGCCGACGCGCACCCATGCGCCTAACCGATGAAGGCCAGGCGATTTACGCCGCCGTCATTCCACTCGCCAGGGCCAGCGAGCAGGAATTGCTCGATGCGCTTAGCGAAGAAGAAATCAATGTGCTGCACACATTGCTCAGTCGACTGTCAGCCGTGGTATCGCCTGATATGCCACTATGGGGAGATGACGACTAAAGGAGGGACAGACATGGTCGGTGGGATCACAGACGCAATTTTTACGTCATTGGTAGAGCAGCGCCCGGAATTCAAGAATTCGATGAGAGTCTGGACGGAGGTGCTCGAACCAGCTTTGGCGGAACGCGAATCGGAACGCCGTTCGATCATCGCCAAGGCGCGGAAACGCACAATCTGGACCGGCCTTGCTGTTGGCGTGATTGCGATTTGCGTCCTGTTTCTGACCGGTGGCGCCGCGCCCGTCTTTACGCTGATCGCAGCGGGTGGCGTGACCGCCATTGCCAGTGGGGCGGCCTGGATCCCGCTCTTCTCGGTCAAGTCAGAAACCAAGCAATTGGTGGTTGGTGCGGCCGCGGAATCCTTCGGGTTCAAATATGACACTCTGCATCCTGACGTACGGGGCATATCAAACTGGAAGACGGCGGGAGAATGGATCAAGTCGCAAGCCTCCCAGAAAGCCGGCGCCGCGCAGCTGTTCGGCGGCGGCGATGATTCCGCCCCCCCAACGCCAGCTTTCGATGTCCTCAAAGAGGCCAAACTGCTTCCCGGATATGATAGTCGCAAATTTGAAGACCTGATCGAAGGCGACCGCGCCGAAACGCATTTTTCGCTCGTCGAGTGCAAGCTGACGGAAGAGCGGGGATCCGGCAAGAATCGGCGCACTGTGACCACGTTTCAGGGTCTGCTCTTCCACATTCAGTACCCGGATCGGTTCCTCGGCCGAACCCTGATCGCGCGTCAGGGGTGGTGGAAAGGCTTTTTTGGCGACAAGTCGCTTCAGAAAGTTGATCTGG
>JBCCZH010000349.1:0-3574 GCA_039188075.1 Pseudomonadota bacterium | reverse complement strand
TGAAAAGGTCAAGGATCCCTATTTACGGGAACGGCTGCACGATCTGGAAGATCTCGACAACCGGTTATTGCGCATGTTGGCCGGCACCGATGATCCAAGCGCACGCACTGTCACCGCCAATGGCGAGGCGGAAGTCCTGATCGCGCGTCGGCTCGGCCCGGCGGAATTGCTCGATTATGGCAAAGCGGGCTTTGCGGCGATCATTCTGGAAGAAGTTGCGACGTCCAGCCATGCCGCCATCGTTGCGCGGGGACTGGGTATTCCGACGGTCGGCGGCATAGACGGATTGCTGACGCATGTGTCGCGCGGCGATCAGATCATTGTCGATGGCGAGGATGGCCGGGTCCATCTGCGTCCGGATGAAGACCTTCTGAAAGCCTATTCCAACCGACAGGCCGTGCTGAGCGAACGTCAGGCCGTCTTCGCGGCGCTGCGGGATGAGCCGACGGAGTCGAAAGATGGCGTTCCCGTGCGACTAATGCTGAATGCCGGATTGGGGCTGGATACGGCGCATCTGAACAATACCGGCGCCGATGGCATTGGCCTGTTCCGTACAGAGTTTCAGTTCCTGATGTCCGAGAAACTGCCCTCTGTCAGTGATCAGATCGACCTGTACAGGCAAATTCTGGACGCGGCGAACGGACGTCCGGTCTATTTCCGGACCCTCGACCTGGGCGGCGACAAATTACTGCCCAACCTGAACGACGCGCGCGAGGAAAACCCGGCTCTCGGCTGGCGCTCCATTCGCTTCGCGCTGGACCGCCCCGGCCTGTTCCGGCGGCAAATGCGGGCCTTGCTGCGCGCCGCGGACGGCAGCCCGCTGGCGGTCATGTTCCCGATGGTGACGAGTGCGCATGAGTTTCGTCAGGCCAAGGCGATGCTGCTGGAAGAGGTGGAATGGGGCCAATCGCGTGGATTTGCGGGTCCGAGCACGCTGCAAATTGGCGCCATGCTGGAAACGCCTGCCTTCGCCTATGCCCTGGAAGATATTGCCGGCGAGGTCGATTTTGTCTCGATCGGCACTAATGACATGCTGCAATTCTTCCATGCGGCCGACCGCATGACACCGCTGGTTTCAGAACGTTATCCTTTTGTAAGTCGCCCCGTGATGCGTTTTTTGGCACAAGTCAAAGCAACGTGTGAACGTGTAGGGGTTCCTGTATCAATTTGCGGCGAGGGTGCCGGGCGACCATTGGAGGCTTTATGCCTGATTGGCTTAGGCTATCGCAGCCTGTCCATGCCAGGCGGCGGCATCGGCCCGGTGAAGAGAATGTTGAGATCTTTGGACTTGGAGAAATTCGGCCCGGCTTTTGCAGAGCTCCTGCAAAAGCGAGAGCCTGCATTGCGTAACGGAGTGTTAGAGCTTGCCGATCTACAAGGTATAATCCTCAACGATGTCTGAACGTCCAACTGAACCGATGAATACTGCGAACGACCCGCAAAATGCTGATCAGGACAGCGAAAAGCTGACTCTGACCGCGGGCGCGCGTTTGCTGGAGGCGCGTGAGGCCCGGCAGCTGAATTTGAGGGATGTGGCCGATCAGACGCGCCAGTCGCCGGAAACACTAGAAGCGCTTGAAGCGATGGAGACGTCGCACTTGCCGGACAGTATTGTGCGATTGCAGGCCAAGAATTATGCCCGGTTCCTGGGTTTGCCCGAAGAAGAGATCGCCTCCGCCTACGCGACCCAGGCTGGTCCCGCCATTGCGAGTTCGCCGATGATTCAGGCGTCAGCGCCGCGTGTCTCGAACCGCGCGATCCTGTTCGGCGCAGGGGCTGTGATGATTGCCGGGACGATGATCGCAGGGGCGATCATGCTTTCCCAGCCGCGCGCAGCCGAGTCCGTTGACACTTTGGCCATCTCGGCGCGATTGGCGCCCGCATATGCGAATATTGACGACATGAATGATCTTGTCGGCGACATCACTGAAGAATTTGGCATTTATGCCAAGCATCGCGCCTGGATCGAGGTCCGCGGCTCGGACGGTACCGTGTTTCGAAATCGCGAAATGGCCGCCGGCGAAGCCTATTACCCCCGCACCGCAGCGGGCTGGACGATTACGGTTCAGGATGCTGGCGCATTTGAATGGCGTCTGGGCAACCTGACGGCTGCGACCGTCGGGGAGGCGGGACAGTCTCTCTATTCTGTCAGTGTCGATGATGCGCTCGCCGCCGCCATTGATGCGCGGTCTGCCGCGATGGCTGAAGCGCCTGGTCGGAACGGCCAGCCGCGATAGATTCCGAATTTTCAGAAAAACGTCAGACTCGCGCGCGAGTCCCTTGTCGCACTAGTCGTCGCCGTTCAGCTCTTTTTGCTGCATCAGCTGAGCGGCAACGCCGCCATAATGCGCTTGCTCATCGCCAGGCGACAGAGTCGGACGGCAAGTTGGTGAGCAGTCATAGGTGTAATTCTCTCCAGCACGATTGATGCTGACCCAGGACTTCGTGTTCGACGTAACGACAATATCCGATGAGTGAATCGTATTGCCCTCATTGTCGAAGATCATCAAGTTTGTCGTGCCATACGATTTGCCCGTGATGAAAAGAAGCGTGTCATCATGAACCGCGACATCGGCAATATTCGGATTGCCGATGATCACGCTGTCGGCATTGGTCTTCAGTTTCAGCGCCTTGGCTTTGCCGGTCTCGACTGTGATATGGCCTGCATGCGCGGCACAGCTGATCAGGGCGGCGGCGCAGACGGAAAGGGCGGTCTTCACAGAAAACGACATGGTGGCACTCCATACTATTGATCCCACATGTGCCGCAAAGAGGTTAGTCGAATCCTAAAACGCCAGAAAATATGCACTTATGTATATATAGGCATGTTTGCGCGCCAGAGCAGGTTACCCAAGTCTTGCACCTGGGTGCCGAATTAAATGTTTCGATTCACCGGATCTTCAGAGCCTTGGTCTAGACCCACAAACGTTCGAGATGACTCGAATGACAATTGGGGACGACAACCTGCATGGTGGGAGTCCCTAATGCAAAAATTTTTCAAAAAATGGTTCGGCAAAGATGCCGAGGTCGTCGTTGAAGCAGAAGCAACCGAGGTTGCGCGCGAGAAGTCCAAGCTGGAATCTGGCGCAACTGCGATTGAGTATGCACTCATCGCATCTTTGATTGCCGTTGCGATTATCACCGCGGTGACAACGCTCGGTGACAAAGCAGCGAACACGTTCGATGACGTGGCTGAACAGTTGCAAGCCTAAGATCCTTTATCGGATTAGCTGAATGAGGCTGGGATGTCGCTGGGTTCGCCCAGCGACTTCTGCCTCAAACAAGATGCGATGAATGATGCGGGCTTTTATGGCCCGGCCCTTCCTGGCGCTGCTCGCCGGGGTCAAACAGGATCAATGCTCCTGTCTACAAAAAAATAGCTCCCAAAACAGCGCGTTGAACGGGTTAACAACGTCTTGTTGAATCTTCAGGTTTTTTTTCTGTTGATTCACGGGATTTTTAGCGCTGCGCGGTATCTAGACACCTGTTCCGGGGACAACCCAAGAAAACTCTCGGGACGTCTATAATCTGCATAGTGGGAGTTTCCAATGCGTAAGTTTTTTAAGAACGAGTC
>JBCCZH010000348.1:0-3604 GCA_039188075.1 Pseudomonadota bacterium | reverse complement strand
TCCGGCGGCCTGCACGGGGTCGGCGTCTCGGTGGTGAACGCGCTGTCGGTCTGGCTCGATCTGACCATTCACCGGGATGGATCGGAACACCATGTCCGTTTTGTCGATGGCGGTCGCACCGAAGCGCCTCTGAAAGAAGTCGGCACCAGCCCGACAACCGCATCAGGCGAGCCTTATACCGGTACGGCTGTGCGATTTCTGGCCAGCCCAGAGACCTTCACCATGACGGTGTATAATCGCAAGACCCTGGAACACCGCTTGCGCGAGCTGGCTTTCCTGAATTCCGGCGTCAAGATCGTGTTCAAGGATTTGCGCGAGGCCGAGCCGTATGAAGTGACGCTGGAATATGCTGGCGGCGTTGCAGCTTTTGTCCAGCATCTCAACGTCACCAAGAATGCGCTTATCCCTGAAACGATTTTCGTCACCGGCGAGAAAGACGGCATCACGGTTGAAGCGGCGCTGGAATGGACCGACGCCTATCATGAGAATGTGCTCTGCTTCACCAATAATATCCCGCAACGCGATGGCGGAACGCACCTGGCGGGCTTCCGCGGTGCGCTGACGCGGATCGTCAACAAATATGCGGCGGAAACCGGAATTGCGAAGAAAGAAAAAGTCGACATTTCCGGAGATGATGCGCGCGAAGGCCTGACCTGCGTCCTGTCAGTCAAAGTTCCGGACCCGAAATTCAGCTCGCAGACCAAGGACAAATTGGTCTCGTCTGAAGTGCGTCCGGTGGTCGAAAGCCTGATCCACGAAAAGCTGGCCGAATGGTTCGAAGAGCATCCCAAGGAAGCCGTCGCCGTGATGACCAAGATCGTCGAAGCCGCCGCCGCGCGGGAAGCCGCCCGCAAGGCGCGCGAACTGACCCGTCGCAAGACGGCGCTCGACATCACGTCCCTGCCCGGCAAGCTGGCGGATTGCCAGGAAAAGGATCCGTCCAAGTCTGAAATTTTCATCGTGGAGGGGGATTCCGCGGGTGGCTCAGCCAAACAGGGTCGCGATCGATCCAACCAGGCCATCCTGCCGCTGCGCGGCAAGATCCTGAACGTGGAACGCGCGCGCTTCGACAAGATGCTGTCCTCGGATCAGGTCGGCACGCTGATCATGGCGCTCGGCGCCGGTATTGGCCGCGAAGAGTTCGATATTGAGAAGCTGCGCTACCACAAGATCGTGATCATGACAGATGCCGATGTGGATGGCGCGCACATTCGAACCCTGTTGCTCACGTTCTTCTATCGTCAGATGCCGGAAGTGATCGAGAAGGGCTTTCTCTACATCGCCCAGCCGCCGCTCTACAAAGTGATGCGCGGCAAGTCGGAACGCTATCTGAAGGATGATGACGAGCTCAATGCCTATCTGATTGAGTCCGGCACAGATGGCGAAGTCCTGATCCTGGCCGACAGCACCCAGATTGCCGGTGAAGACCTGCGCGAGCGGGTCCGCGTCGCGGCACAGTTCAAACAGGCGCTGTGGCGGCTTAGTCTGCGGGCGCCAGGCGATATTGTCGAACAGGCCGCGATGGCAGGTGCGCTCGCCCCCGGAGCATCCGCGGATGAAGCGGCGCAAGCGGCGGCGCGCCTCAACATCATCGCTGAAGAAGGTGAAGATACCTGGGCTGGCGCGTTCGAGAATGGAAACCTTGTCCTGGTGCGTGAGGTACGCGGGGTTGAGGAGAAAGCGGTTCTGGACGCACAAATGCTGGCCAGTTCCGATGCGGCCCGCCTGAATGGCATCGCCCAGTCGATCCGCTCAATCTATGTCGAGCCATCGCTGCTGCGCAATGAGAAGGCAGGCGAAATTCAGGTCACCGGTCCGATCAGCCTGCTCGAAGCGGTGCTGGCCTCGGGTCGCAAGGGTCTGAAAATCCAGCGCTATAAGGGCCTCGGCGAAATGAACGCTGATCAGCTCTGGGAAACCACGCTGGACGCCAATGCCCGGACTCTTTTGCAGGTCCAGGTCGATGACGCGCTGGAAGCCGGCGACATGTTCTCGCGCCTGATGGGCGATGTGGTCGAACCGCGGCGTCAGTTCATTCAGGACAATGCCCTGGAAGCGGAAGTCGATGTCTAAGCGGCGTTATCCTCAGACCGTCTGAGATTTCGCGGGTCGTACAAAGACAGGCGATCGACGATTGACAGGATCTGCTCAATCTCGCGTTTCATGGACAGGATGCTGGCTTCATTGGTCGCCGGCAGTTGAATGCTGGCGGGCTCGAAATGGTTTTTGGCGCTGCTGATCAGGATCAGGAAATGGTCATCGTAAAAGGCGGCCATCATCTTCTGGCCGCTATATTCTGAATAGAGCGCTTTCAGATTTTCGATGATGCGGGGATCGATCAGATAGCGCGCCTCGACCTGATCATTGGTGAAGACGTCAAAGATCTTCTCAAATTCAGGATCGACCAGATCCGCACGCTCGAGGCCGGCCGTCTGTTTCTTCAACCAGCCACCAATCTTGCCCTGGTCCCGGATCATGATCGTGTGACCATAGAAACGCCGCGTGCCGCTGCTCAGCAGAATGGCGAGGCCGTTAAACACAGTCACAGTTCGCTTGCCGGATCGTCGCTTCAGCTTGATCTCGGAGAAATTGATCCCGACTTTCTTATATTCGCCCGAAAACAAGTCTTCCGACTTATAGGTCGTATGGCCCGGAACAATTTTGGATGGCTTCATGCGCTCCATCGGGATCTTGCCTTTGCCATCATAGCGGAATGGCCCGAACAACCCTGCCAGATCGGGCAGAATATCGCGCTTATAGGCGCGGGCATATTGGCGCTTAGGTTGGGTCACCCATCCCCACAGCATGGCGAGACCGGCAATTGAAACGCCGGCCGCCGTGTCATCATTCCCGCTTTGCCAGATCAGCAGCCAATAATCGATCCAGCCCAGAAAAGGCGTCATGATGGCGCCGACCGGAATGGCCAGCTTCTTGCGCTTTTCATAGAGCTGCAATTTCTCGAGCCGAATATGTTCCAGCTGCTCGAGCTTGGGGCGGCTCTTTTCCAGAAAGGATCGGGTCTCTGCATCCTCATGATCGAACCGGGATTGTGGGTCGGATAGGTCTGTCATCTATGTCAGTCTTTCATCTGAGATTGGATAACGCCCCCTTTGTAAGTCTTCAGGGGATAACCGGCGTGTCGCCATTCATCTCGACCAGGCCCATGCGATTGCCAGCCGGGTCCAAGAACAGGCCGAGCACGACTGTGCCGGGCACTTCAAACCGGGGCACGTCTGTCTTTCCACCCGCCGCTTCAATGTTCGCCAGCGCTGCTGTGACGTCCGGCACCCCGATATAGAACAGTTTCTCTGCCGGATCCTGGCGTATCGTCATATCGAGATTGGCCGCATTGCCCGGCGCAAAGGTGGTCGGTGTCCCGCACGGCCAGTCGAACACAGTTTCGTAAAACCCTCTCAGCGCGGCCTCATCCGGGCCGGCCATATCCAGAAATACAATTGGTGCGGCCATAACTTCCCCCTCCTTGTTTGACGCAAGTCAAGCTAGCGCGGTTTGGCGGGATTTGTCATCTGCTTACAGAACAGGTGTCACAAATGTGTCACGCCTTTACTCCCGAATATTGTGAAATTGATATATCAAGTCTTGC
>JBCCZH010000347.1:0-3611 GCA_039188075.1 Pseudomonadota bacterium | reverse complement strand
GGCCCGATCATTGACGAGCAATTGGCGTTTCGAATTGCTGCGGAGATCGCTGAAGAAGACGGCATCGTGGAAAACATCACACTGGGTGGCAATGATGATGAGCGGGAAACATCCAGCATTCGCGGCAAACTCCTGATCGAGCCAAACGCGATTCCTGATCTGAAGATGCTGCTTTCTTATACGCATGATGATCGCAAGTTTGGTGATAATATTGCCAGCCTTGCTGGCGCTGATCCGGAAGATGATCGCCAAATCGCTTCCAATCGAAAGTATCAGGATGATACGACGTATGATCTAGGTGTCGCTTCTATCGAATACGACTTGAATGATGCCTGGTCATTCAAATCAGTCACAACCTATAGCCAGCTTGATCGAGAGCGCAGCGGGGATTCCGATCGAACCCCAGCCGATCTCGAATTCTTCGATCAAACTTTCGAGACTGAATCGATCACTCAGGAATTCTTGCTCAATTATCAGAGCGATAGGTGGGAAGCTGTCTTTGGCGCCTATGCCTCGCAAATCGACACAGATCAATTCTTCGATACCACGTTCACCCTGGAAGTAGTCAACAATTTCGATCTTGGCCCGTCAGTCGCCGGCCTGGTGGCGCAACAACTCATCGCGGCGGGTGTGCCACCTGCCGCCGCCCTGGCTCAGGGTGAAGCGACGGCAGCTCAAGTAGTTCCGCTCTATGCGGGCGGATTCCTGATCAACGCCAACCAGATTGGCCCAGTCAGCGTGGACACATATGCAGTATTTTCCGACGTGACTTATCAGCTGACAGACAATGTCAGACTGTTTGGCGGGTTTCGGTATGATGTAGAGGAGCAGGCAATCACGACTGGTAACACGGTATCGGTGATTACGCCGTTGCCGGATCCAGCTGCTTTTCCGCCCCTCGCTCCCGTTTTGACTCAGGTCAATGCCTTGCTGACGGCAGCCGCTCTGGATGCGACGGAAGAGGAAGAGCGCGTTCAGTCACCGAGCTTTGACGCTTTCCTACCCAAGTTTGGGATTGGTTGGGATATCGACGATAGGCGTAGCCTGAATTTCGTGGTCCAGCGCGGCTATCGTACCGGCGGTGTCGGAATTAACTCGGCGACGGCGTCTTCTTACACATTTGATGCGGAATATACCTGGAACTACGAACTGTCTTTCCGCAGTCAGTGGTTGAATGATCGTCTGACCGTCAATGCGAACGCCTTCTTCAATGACTGGACAGACCAGCAGGTCAATATCCAACTCTCTGCGAACCAATTTGATGTTGAAACCCAAAATGCGGGCGCGTCGGAAGTCTATGGTTTTGAGATTGAAACGGAGTATGAGATCAACGATGAATTCAACGTCTACGCGTCGATTGGTGTCGCAGAGTCGGAATTCAACGAATTCTGTGCGTTTACAACGATCGAAAATTTCACCGGGTTGACCGATTGCGCGGGTAATCCTGCGGATGCGTCAAATGATCCGGATGGGTTTGATTTTTCCGGGAACACATTCTCATTCGCGCCAGACTTGACGCTTGCTGGTGGTGTGACGTGGCAAAATGGCGATGGATGGATCGTCAATGCCAATGCGAACTTCGACTCTGCAGCATTCCCAAGGATTGACCGCCGTCAAACCGATAAGGTCATCGAAGAGCGATTGCTGGCAAACTTCCGCGCGGGCTGGCAAGGCGACACATTTGGTATCTTCGTTACGGGCGACAACGTCTTCGACGAGTCATATGTGACCACGCTGTTCCCGCTCGATCCGGACAACAATATTAATGATCCGGAATTTGCCCGATTTGGTCGCCCACAAACATTCGGGATCGAATTACAGGCCCGATTCTAGGTCCTGCGTCGGACACCCATCAGGCAAGATGTGACGACGCATAGCGCGGCGGATGTAAGGGGACATTCGCCGCGCTTTTACGATTCATGATGGTCTGCATGTTCAATCGTTTGAATGGCCAGGAAACCTGCGCGCAGATGTCGTTCCTATGCTCGGGAGCATGGGTAGACAGGATACAAGGTTAAAGGTTAGACGGCCCAGTATGGACCGTTTGGAAAAACTCTGCGCCGAAAAAGGCCTTCGCATGACCGAGCAACGCAGAGTTATTGCTCGGACACTCTCTGCGTCAGACGATCATCCCGATGCCGAGGAACTGCACCGGCGGTCGAATGCGGTAGACAAGAGTATCTCGCTAGCGACCGTCTATCGCACGGTCAAACTGTTTGAAGAGTATGGCATCATCGAGAGCCACGATTTCGGAGATGGGCGCGCTCGCTACGAAGAAGTTCCAGACGAACACCATGACCACTTGATTGACGTGAAATCTGGAAACGTCATCGAGTTCCACAATGAGGAAATCGAGCGCTTGCAAGTCGAGATCGCTCGCTCGCATGGGTATAAGCTCGTTGACCATCGATTGGAGCTTTATGCCGTGCCGCTGAAAGACGGTGAAGAATAGATCGTCAGGCTCGGTAACGGTGCCCTGGACCCACTTGTCGTCGGACGAACACTATTCGTCGGAATTATCTTGATCGGGCGCGATGTCGGAGCTGCTTTCGAATTCATCATAACGCGCGCAGGTTTTGACCGTTCATTCAGAAGGTTATTTCACAATCCCTGATAAGTCTCGTTTGCGACGAGTGCGGTATGCGTAACCTTCCGCAATTGCAAGTCATTCTCGATTGTATTAATGGAGTGAGCTTCTTGGCGGCCTCGCGGCCAACACCCTTTTCAGGAGAACAATCATGCAATTTCCCCATATCGGTTTTTGGTCCGCGACAACGCTTGCAGCGTTTGCCGTAACGGGATGCGCAACCGCTATCGCGCCTGAGCCTGCGGGTGAAACTGTCGTCGAAGCGCCGTCCAATTTCGAGCAGGACAGGCAGTCCATCCTGGCTATGGCTGGCGACTTCAAGGTGACGTTTGATTTTACGGAGACGGTTTCGTTCGTTGAAGGTTATGAGCTAAAGGAGCCCAAACTCTCTGGCGGTCACGAAACGGTCCTGGTCGTCGAAGACCGCGGCGATTATATCAGCATGCAACACTTGCTTGTGGTTGGTCCGGATGAATCTCCATTTGTGGTCAAGCACTGGCGACAAGACTGGAAATACGAGCCGGCGCGCGTTTTGACCTTTATCGGTGGAAATGCCTGGGAGTGGCAGGACGTGCCGGCTTCGGAGCGTGCGGGAACATGGTCTCAGACGGTCTATCAGGTTGATGATGCGCCGCGTTATGGTGCGGTCGGTACCTGGACCTATGAGGACGGGATCGCGGAATGGACACCGCCTCAGGAGTGGCGCCCCCTTCCACGCCGCGACATGACCACACGAGACGATTATCACGCCGTAGATGCGGTCAATCGGCATGTCATTACGCCTTGGGGGTGGGTGCATGAACAAGACAATTCCAAGCTGATCTTGGATGGCGCCCCGCAAGCCCTCGTGCGTGAAATCGGGATCAATACATATCGCGCGTTTGATGATTACCCTGTCGATGCGGCAGAAGACTATTGGGCAGGGACTGAAGACTTCTGGGCCGGCGTTCGCGCGCATTGGACCGCAATCGCAGCTGCCAATGAGCAGTTCGCAATCACGATTAAAGGCGAAACCGAACCCCTC
>JBCCZH010000346.1:0-3617 GCA_039188075.1 Pseudomonadota bacterium | reverse complement strand
GCCGCACTTGCTCCAACCAGAGAATATTTTGATTTAAGGATTGATTTCATCACCAACGCCTCCCTTCTTGCGTTCAGGTCGGGAGTCTTAACGCAGAATAATTCGCCTGTCGCGTGTTTATCGAGAAACAATACGATTTTCCTGTTCACAGAATTGTGAGGTTGTGCGCCGCCTGCCCTTACGTTCGGGGTATCGTGTCCTCGCTGGCGCGTTAAAGTCCACCCAAACGGAGGCCGCAAATGGACCCATTGGCACAGATCGCAGAAGCCCAGCCCTACTCGAAGCTGCTCGGCATCAAACTCCTCGAGGCCAGCAAACACAAAGTGGTTGGGGAATTGCTGGTGCGTGACGAATTATGCACGGCTGGCGGCACCATGCATGGCGGTTGTATGATGAGTTTTTGCGACGTCTTGGGTGCGACCGGAGCCTGGCTTGCCATTCCGGAAGGCGCCAAGGGGACAACGACCATCGAGAGCAATACGGCCTTCCTCAGTGGTCCGCCAGCGGGCACGCTGGTCACCGGTGTGTCCACGCCGGTGCGCATTGGGCGCCGCCTGTCCGTCTGGCAAACCGAAGTGACGGACCCAAATGGAAAGAAAGTCTGCCTGGTGACGCAGACACAGCTAGTCTTGTAACCGTTTCCAGTCTGAAAATTGACGATAACGGTCGAGCCATCTACTCACCAACGCTGATCGAATAAGGAGCGTCGCGCGCGTGCCCAGAACCGTTTTTGTCACCGGCGGCGCCGGATATGTAGGCAGTCATTGCGCGAAAGCCTTCGCGCAGGCTGGCTGGCAGGTCGTCACCTATGATAGTCTTTCGCGTGGTCATCGCGAACTGGTCAAATGGGGGCCGCTGATTGAAGGCGACATTCTCGACACGGACCATTTGGTGAAGAGCCTGAACCAAGTCCGTCCAGACGCAGTCGCACATTTTGCGGCCTTTGCCTATGTGGCCGAATCCATGGGCGATCCGGGCCTTTATTATCGCAACAATGTCAGCGGCACGCTGAGCCTGCTTGACGCTATGCGCGCCGCGGACGTCTCTCAACTTGTGTTCTCATCATCTTGCGCGACGTACGGGGTCAGCGACGAGCTGATCACGGAAGAGACGCCACAAAACCCGATCAACCCTTATGGCGAAACCAAGAAGATTTGCGAGCAGATGATCCGGGATTATGGCCAAGCGCATGGCCTGCGATCGGTCATTCTGAGATATTTCAATGCGGCCGGCTGTGACCCGGATGGCGAGACCGGCGAACGCCATGACCCCGAACCGCACGTGATCCCTCTGGCCATTCGCGGCGCCATGGATGGGACATTCAAATTCAACATTCTCGGCAATGATTATGACACGCCAGACGGCACCTGTGTGCGCGACTATGTCCATGTCAGCGATCTGGCGGACGCCCATGCACGGGCGCTGACCTATCTGCAGCAAGGCGGCGAGACCGATATTTTCAATCTCGGGACCGGACGCGGCCACAGCGTGCTGGAACTGGCGGACGCCGTCGCCCGAACCGCTGGCAAACCGGTGCCACGCGTCTTCGCAGACCGGCGCCCGGGCGATCCGCCGCGACTGGTCGCCAGCGCGGCCAAGGCAGAGCGCGTTCTCGGCTGGACCCCTGTCCAATCCGACCTCGATTCCATTCTGACCAGCGCCTGGGCCTGGTTCCAGCAGGAACAGAGTAATGGCTGAGCCCCGCGCGATTCTGGCCTATTGCGACAAGCTGTTCACGCCCTCGGAGAGCTTCATCCCACGCGGGTATTCCAGCTTTGAAAAATTACGACCGGTCTATATCGGTCACACCATAAATGGCCCCGTCCCGGACGGTGCGCTGGCGATCGACCTGTCGCCTCTGCATGGCGCAACCGGGGTAACCGGCTTCAAACAGTTTGGCCAGGTCTCCAGCCGGCTTGCGCAAACCTTGCGGGACCTGAACCCCGTCGCGATTCATGCGAGTTTCGGCAAGTCGGGCGCCTATGCGCTCCCTCTGGCCAGGACGCTGAATCTGCCTTTGGCGGTGACGTATTATGGCGGCGATGCAACCAAGACCTCCAACACCAAGACTTCCGTCTTACGCGTCTATAATCGCCGTCGCCAGAAACTATGGGACGAGACGGACTTGATCCTGCCCTGCTCTGATTTCATACGCCGCGAACTATTAGCGAAGGGCGCGCCAGATGAAAAAATGATGGTGCATCACAATACGGCAGACCCGGCCAAGTTTCAGCCTGGCGAGAAACAGGACCTTCTGGTCTTTGCCGGACGCTGGTCCCCAAAAAAGGGCATTGATACGCTGATCGAGGCGCTGACCCTGCTCGGCTCCGAACTCGACGGTTGGACGGTCCGGCTGTGCGGCAACAAACCTGAAGGATCCCGAGACGCTTTTGAGCAAAGCCTGCACGACAAACTCGCAGCCTCGGGCATCTCTGTCGAACTCGCCGGTTGGGTCCCGGCTGATGACATGCCGCAACACTGGGCCGCTGCGAAGATTGCCTGCGTGCCGTCCAAACGTGCGCCATCCGGAGATGCTGAAGGCCTGCCGCTCGTCTGTATAGAAGCCATGCTGTCCGGCTGCGCCCTGGCTGCGACGCGTCATTCCGGCATTGTCGAATGCGTGCGCGACGGCGAGACTGGCTACTTGTGCGACGAAGGCGACGCCGCCGCTCTGGCCGATAATTTGCGAAAGATGCTGCAGGATCCAGACGCCACGGCACGCATGGGCGCCGCGGGACGGGCTTTGGCCATGGACAGCTTCAACCTGCAGACACAGAGCCGGAAACTCGAATCCCATTTGCTGCGCATCGCTGGTCTGACGAACGCCTGAGCCAGCCCGGGGCATCCACCCTTCCCTCATCGCGGTCGCTGGCTTATCCTCATGCACGGGGCCGCCGAGGGAGAATGACCATGGCGTATGACGCAGGACGCGAACCGGAACCAATCAAGGCCTTCCTGTCTTACTCGCGAGAAGACACAAGGTTTGCCCTAGAACTGGTGAATGCGCTGCAGGCCTGCGGGTTTGAAGCCTTTATCGATCAGGAAGACATCGCGCCGGGCGAACCCTGGGAACAACGCCTGGGCGGTTTGATCGAGAGTGCCGACACCGTCGTTTACATCCTCTCACCGGACAGTCTGACCTCTCAGAATTGCAGCTGGGAGGTCTCGGAAACCCTGCGATTGAAGAAGCGACTCCTGCCGGTCGTCTGGCGCCCGGTCCCGGATGATCAAGTGCCAAAGAAATTATCGCAGCTCAATTATGTGTTCTTTGACGGCGACAAGTCCTTTGCTGTCGCGCTGAAGGAGCTTTCAGCCGCCTTGCGCGTCGATCACGAATGGATTCGCGAACATACAAGACTGGGCGCTCTGGCCCGGCGTTGGGACGCGCGAGGGCGAACCGATGCCCAATTACTGCGCGGCGACGAATTAGAGGCTGCGGCCACCTGGATGGCCAGTCGGCCACATGGTGCACCAGAGCTGTCTGACGATCAGATCGACTTCATTTCGTCCAGCAAGGCCGCCGCGGACGCGGCTGATCGCGCCGCCCGCAACCGCCGTCGGGGATTGTTGTTCGGCGTCTCGACCGTCGCGATTGCCATGGCGGGCCTGGCCGGTTT
>JBCCZH010000345.1:0-3630 GCA_039188075.1 Pseudomonadota bacterium | reverse complement strand
CTCGCGGCGCCCACGGCCAGCAACAGGCATGACCAAAACCCCATTTGCAGCCAATCAAGTTGGCGAGCGGGTTCCGGGGTCACCTGCTCTTGAATCTCTGGCATCTCAGCCGCCATAACGCATACTCCAACGCGGACATCCCACTGTCCGATGATTCGCACTCACTTATAGCAGGACTTGATCAGCACACGCATCGACCCTGCTCTAAAATATCCTTTTGCACCCGAAATGGTTAATCAAACGAGAAGGCTGGTTAATCTTATCTAACCAATTATACAGATTTCACTACAGTTTACGAAAGGATTGCCATGCGCTTTGCGTCCTCTGCGTTGGCCCTGATTTTCATCGCCGGTCTGACCGCTTGCGGCCTTGAAACACCTTCCGGTTCAGCCTCTGCGAGTGAACAGGCCGAACAGGAAGCGATCGAGATCGCCAGAATGGCTGAAACCGAGCGTCTCAATGCCTGGTTTGAAACCAAATATAACGAGGCTATTTCGCGCAGTCCGATGACCGCGACCTTTCTCGGCAGCCGGGAAAACTATGACAAATGGAATGATGTCACCGAAGCGGCCCAGCGCGAGGAGCTGGAGATTCAACGCGCGAACATTGCCGAAATGCGTGAGCAATTCGATCCGGCCAATCTGACCGATCAGGGCCAGATGTCCTACCGCCTGGCCGAATATGAACTCGAACGGGACGAGATCGTGGCCCGGTGGCGCGGTTATAATTACACGTTCAGCCAGATGCGCGGCGCGCATGCCGGGGTTGCGAGCTTTCTGATCGGCCAGCACAAGGTCACGTCGAAATCAGATGCCGAGGCCTATATCGCCCGCCTGAAAGGGGTTGAGACCTATCTCGGACAGCATCTCGCCAATGCGCAGGAATCAGCGTCGCGCGGCATCCGCCCGCCCCTCTTCGTCTATGACTTCGTTATTGAAGGGGCCGCCAATGTCATTGATGGCTATCCGTTTGAAGGCATCGGCCCGGACGAGCCGTCACCGCTTTATGCGGACTTTACCAACAAGACCAATGCCCTCGTCACCAATGGCACGCTGACCGCAGAAGAAGCGGATGAGCTCAATTTCCAAGCCCGCGGGGCGCTGCTGGATCATGTCTATCCGACCTATTTCAATCTGATCACCTGGGTCAGCGACGACAAGGCCAATGCCACGGCGGATGATGGCGCGTGGAAGCATCCAAGCGGCGCGGAATTCTATCGCGACCGGCTGTCTCTGATGACCACGACGGACATGACAGCCGATGAGGTTCACCAATTGGGTCTCGCCGAAGTCGATCGGATCCATGGCGAGATGCGCACCATCATGCAGCAAGTCGGGTTTGACGGCAGCCTGCAGGACTTTTTCGACTTTACCCGGACGGACGCGCAATTCTTCAAACCGAACACGGAAGAAGGCAAAGCCGAGTATCTCGCCGAAGCCACGGCGATGATCGACACGATGCGCGACGCTTTGCCGAGCGTGTTCAACACCTTCCCGAAAGCCGATCTGGAAGTGAGAGCCGTCGAAGCGTTTCGCGAGAAAGCCGCCGGAAAGGCCTTCTATCAACGCCCGGCCCCGGATGGGTCGCGGCCGGGTGTCTATTATGCCAATCTCTATCGCATGCAGGACATGCCGCTCTATCAGATGGAAGCGCTGGCGTATCATGAGGGCATTCCCGGCCATCATATGCAACTCGCCATTTCGCAGGAGCTGACCGGCATTCCCAAATTCCGCAAATATGGCGGATATACCGCCTATACCGAAGGCTGGGGTCTCTATTCGGAATTTCTGCCCAAAGAGATGGGTTTCTACGCCGACCCCTATTCAGACTTTGGACGCCTGGCGATGGAATTGTGGCGCGCCGCGCGGCTGGTCGTCGATACCGGTCTGCATGACAAGCAATGGACGCGCGAAGAGGCGATCACCTATCTGCTCGACAATACGCCCAATCCGGAAGGCGACTGCCGCAAGGCGATTGAGCGCTACATTGTCATGCCCGGCCAGGCGACCGCCTACAAGATCGGCATGATCAAGATTGTCGAGCTGCGTGAGGACGCCCGCCAGAGACTAGGGGACGCGTTCGATATTCGGGACTTCCATGATGTCATACTCAAGGACGGCCCGGTCCCCCTTCAAATCCTAGAGGAGAATGTTGAGGCCTGGATCACCAGCCAATGAATTCGCGCAAGATCCTTCCCGCAAGGGCAGGGTTTTAGAAATCTGATTCTATCGTTTAGGAATTTTTGTTGCACTGCCGCAATTCCATACCCTAATGGAGCATCATGAAACTATCAGTCTTAAAAGAAGTGGCCGCTGGCGACAGTCGCGTGGCAGCCACACCGGAAACCGTCAAAAAATATATCGGGCTCGGGCATGACGTGACGGTGGAAGCCGGCGCCGGCACCGCCGCGGGATACACGGACGACGCCTATACCGAAGCTGGTGCCAAGGTGGAATCATCCGCCGCCAGCGTGGTCAAAGGCGCCGACGTTCTGCTCTGCGTGCGAACACCCGACGCGGCCAGCCTGCCAGACGGGCTCACCGTCATTGGTCTGCTGGACCCGTTCAAGTTCGACGCGGCGGCCTTCAATGCGAAAAAGGCCACGACGCTGGCCATGGAATTCACGCCGCGCATCACGCGCGCCCAGAGCATGGACGCGCTCTCCTCGCAATCCAACCTGGCCGGCTATCGCGCCGTGATCGAAGGCGCGACCCTGTATGGCCGCGCCATGCCGATGATGATGACCGCGGCGGGCACCGTCGCCCCGGCCAAGGTCTTTGTCATGGGCGCCGGCGTTGCTGGCCTGCAGGCGATTGCCACCGCGCGGCGCCTCGGCGCCGTCGTGACGGCAACCGATGTCCGCCCGGCGGCGAAGGAACAAGTCGCCTCGCTCGGCGCGAAATTCGTCGCGGTTGAGGATGAAGAGTTCAAGGCGGCCGAAACCGCGGGCGGCTATGCCAAGCAGATGTCGGACGAGTATCAGAAGAAGCAGGCTGAGCTCGTCGCCAGCCATATCGCGAAACAGGATATCGTGGTCACCACCGCACTGATTCCCGGACGGCCAGCGCCGGTCCTGGTCAGCGAGGACATGGTCAAGACCATGCGGCCTGGCTCCGTGATCGTCGACATGGCGGTTAGCCAGGGCGGCAATTGCCCGCTGTCCAAGCCGGATGAAGTGGTGGATGAGGGCGGCGTCAAAGTCGCCGGTTACACCAATCTGCCAGCGCATTTGCCAGCCGATGCCAGCGCGCTTTACGCCAAGAACCTGATCGCCTTCCTGCCGCTGATCACAGCCGAAGATGGCAGCCTGAACCTCGAGACGGATGATGAAATCGTCACCGCGATGATGCTGACACGCGGCGGCGAAACTGTGAATGAGAGGATTTCCTCATGAGAAAAGCCCTTACCCTGGGCCTGATGGCAGGCGCCATGGCCCTGCCCGCCTATGCTGCTGAAGCCAGCACGATTAGCCCAACTGTGTATCTGGCGGCGATTTTCGCGATGGCCTGCTTTGTTGGCTATTATGTCGTTTGGTCGGTGACACCTGCGCTTCACACGCCGCTCATGGCGGTGACCAATGCGATTTCGTCGGTGATCATTGTCGGCGCGATTGTCGCCGCCACCGCATCG
>JBCCZH010000344.1:0-3698 GCA_039188075.1 Pseudomonadota bacterium | reverse complement strand
TGACGATTGGCGCCGGCGACGGCGCGCGCAGTTTTCCGGTCGTGATCGCCATCCCCAATCAGGCCAGTGACCGGCCCGTTCCACTGCTGATCAGCCAGACTTTCTCCGACAATTGCTCCGTCTTCCCGAACGATCCGGTGACCGAGTTTGGCGGCGCCATTTGTGACGGCACGAACATGACCGGCGCGACCGGCTTCATCGCGACGAATATTTTCGGCACCTATATCGCTTATGCCCCGATCGACCGCTATTTTGATGCCGGGCTCGCTTATGCCAGCTTCCCAGGCTGGAGCTTTGTTCCGGACAGCAATGATGCGGCGCAATTGGTCATGGCCGACCTGTCGCCGGGACCGGCGCCGACCAGTACGCTGATGGCCTGGGCCTATGGATTCCATGCCGCCGCGGGCGTGTTTGGCGAGGATGCGCGGATCGATTCCGACGCAATCGCCGCGATTGGCCATTCCCGATATGGCAAATCCGCTCTGATCGCGTCCGGATGGTCGGACCGGATCGCGGCGGCTGTGGCGCATCAATCGGGCTTTGGCGGCGGCTCGTCATCGCGATCGACCACTGGCGAGACTCTCAAGCGCATGGCCAAATCCTACCCGCACTGGGTGCGTCCTGGCCTCGGTGAGGAGCTGGAAAATGGCCTCGATCTGACGCTGGATCAGCATTTCCTGCTGGCACTGTCGGCGCCGAAACCGATCTTTCTGGGCAATGGCCGGCGGGATGTCTGGTCAGATCCGAACTCCTCCTTTGTGCTGGCACAGGCGGCTGACCCGGTTTACGAATCGGTTGGATCCGACGGCCTTCCCAACGGGTCAGGCATGCGGGATTTCGATCCCGGCGCCGATATCAGCTACTGGCTGCGCGTCGGCGGGCACAGCGTGGTGTCGGAAGATATTGATGCCTTTACCCGCTTCATGAACGCCCATTTCGACGCTGAGTCCCGCAACGATACGGGTTTGCAATCGGCGCGATGACGCCTAGCCTGCCCGGATAACAGAAATCTGGGAGGATGAAACGATGGAAATGGAAGTCCCGACGATCAGCTTTGGCGAGTTTGTGACGAACTATCAGGCTGAACTATTAGGGTTTTTGACGCCGGTCCTGTTAATGGTCTGCTGGACGCTGATCATGTGGCTGTGGATGTATGCGACGCGGATCCCGGCCATGTCAAAGGCCAAGATTGATCCCGATGATGCGCGCCATCCTGGCACCTATGCGGACAAGCTGCCGGCCAATGTCCGGGCGATCGCCGACAATTACAATCACCTGCATGAGCAGCCAACCCTGTTCTATGCCCTCATGGTCTTTGCGGCGCTGACGGGCGGGTCGGACAGCCTGATGATGTATCTCGGCTATGCCTATGTCGGCATTCGGGTCCTGCATTCCTTTGTTCAGGCCCTGTCACCGAAAGTCGCCTTGCGATTCATGGTGTTCGCGCTGGGCTCAATTGTTCTGTTTGTGATGGCGGGCAAGGAAGTCATTCGGGTCTTCCTGTAGGCGCCAATCCGGTTTAGAGGCGGGGCATGGCCACGATACCTCAGTCCCGCCTTGAGCAAGTCATTGAACGCTTTGACGAAGTCGAAGCCCGTATGGGCGCAACCACGGATAGCAGCGAGATCGTCGCGCTGTCGCGTGAACATGCTGAGCTGAAGCCGGTCGTGGAAGCCGCCCGTGACCTGATTGCCATGCGCGAAGGCCTGGCCGAGGCCGAAGCGATGACCAAGGGCGATGACGCCGAAATGGCGGAACTGGCCCAGGAAGAAGTCAACGATCTGAAGGCGCGCATTCCGGACGCTGAAAGCGATATGCAACTCCTGCTCCTGCCGAAGGATGCGGATGACAAGGCCAGCATTGTGCTTGAAGTCCGCGCCGGGACGGGCGGCGACGAGGCAGCTTTGTTCGCCGGCGACTTGTTCCGCATGTATTCCCGCTACGCGCAATTGCAGGGCTGGAAGATTGACCTGCAAAGCGCCTCCGAGGGCGATGTCGGCGGCTACAAGGAAATCATCGCCAATGTCGAGGGCGACGGTGTCTATGGCCGGCTGAAATGGGAATCCGGGGTCCATCGGGTCCAGCGCGTGCCCGCCACCGAAACGCAAGGCCGGGTCCACACATCCGCCGCCTCGGTCGCCGTCTTGCCGGCACCTGAGGATGTCGAGATCGAGATTCGCCAGGAAGACATCCGCATCGACACGATGCGCGCATCAGGGTCCGGCGGACAGCACGTCAACACAACGGATTCGGCGGTTCGGATCACGCACTTGCCGACCGGCATTGTCGCCACCAGTTCGGAAAAGTCCCAGCATGTGAACCGCGACAAGGCGATGCAGCAGTTGAAAATCCGGATCTATGAAAAAGAGAAACAGGAACGCGACGCCGAACGCGCCGAGGCCCGCGCCTCGCAAGTCGGATCAGGCGATCGGTCAGAGAAGATCCGGACTTACAACTATCCGGAAAATCGCGTCACCGATCACCGCATCGGACTGACGCTTTACGCGCTCGATAAGATTATCGCGGGCGACAAACTGGAAGATGTGGTCGGGGCGCTGATGACCGAAGACCAGGCCCGCCGGCTCGCTGCTATGGAAGACGCGTGAACGACCTCACCTATGGCGGACTGATTCAGCTCGGGTCGGCACGTCTTCGGCATGCTGGAATTGAGGACGCCATGCGAGACGCGCGTCGACTAATGTTACTGGCCAGCAACGTGGAACCAGCCGAATTGATCGCGCGCGAAGACGATCTTCCCGATCCGCATGTGATCGAAGCGTTCGACTCCATGCTGCAAAGGCGGCTCGAGCGGATGCCGCTCGCGCATATTGCTGGTCGGACCGAGTTTTACGGGCTGACCCTCAAAACCGATTCCAGAGCGCTGATCCCGCGGGCGGATAGCGAAATCGTCGTTGATCTGGCGCATGGTCTGCTGCCCGAGGACGGATGTCATATTGCGGATCTGGGCGCCGGGACCGGCGCGCTTTTGGTCGCCATACTGGCAGAATGTCCAAAAGCGACAGGTGTTGCGGTTGAGGCCAGTGCGGAGGCCACCGCCCTGGCGCTCGAAAACGTCGAATTGCTAGGCCTGGCAGATCGGGCGGATGTCTTTCAAGGCGTTTGGTCGGACTGGTCCGGCTGGTCCAGCTGCGATCTGGTCATCTCAAATCCCCCTTATATTCGCAGCGGGGTCATCCCAACGCTCGCCCCCGAAGTGCGTGACTTTGATCCCATGGCGGCCCTGGATGGCGGTTCGGATGGGCTGGACGCCTATCGCGAGATCATCGCGCTCGCGGCCGATCAGATGAAATCTGGCGCCCATCTCGTCTTCGAGATTGGGTATGACCAGAAACAGGCGGTGACGGCGCTTCTGACCGAGGCAGGCTTTGTGGATCTTCAGCATAAACAGGATCTCGGCGGACACGACCGCGCCATTGCGGCGCGAAAATCTTAGCAGAAACCCCCTTGGCGAATCTGATTTGGCACGCTACCTAAGGGTCAAGGTCAGTGACATAGGGGCTTCCTGTCCGACCTTAAAGTCAGCGCGACATTTCAGGAAACGAGTAAACCCCTCGCGTGTAAACCGTCCGAGTACCGGACTTAGAAGATCAGGAATTGCCTATGGCTATGCAGCGCAAGCGCCGTCGCCGGTCGGGTGGGAATAATAACAATAATCCAAACCCAAACCGTCACTATGA
>JBCCZH010000343.1:0-3709 GCA_039188075.1 Pseudomonadota bacterium | reverse complement strand
GGCTTGTTTGGGCGTTTATTGACTGGTGATTTGGGGCGGCCCCAGATGTTCTCGCCAACACGGCGATCAATCTTGTACTTCGCCGAATGACGACGTGACATAGTGTACCTCAATTTTTGACGTGGGCTGGCTCCTAACCGTGTGTAAGGAGCGATTGCAACGGCAGCACCACACCGACCCGTCCTGAAGCGGCGTCTAAAACAGGATCAGGGGGCAAGAGTCAAGCCAAAGCTGCACTCCATAACGGGCGGAATGACGCGAGGACCGATCTTGACGGCGGCGTCATGTTCGCGCCCCATGCAAAAAAATCATATTGGAGGAAAGAATGGCAGATCTGTCAGGCAAGGTGGCTGTGATCACCGGCGCCGCCAGCGGCATTGGCGCGGCCGGCGTGGAAGTCTTTGTTGAGGCGGGCGCGCAAGTCGTGGCGTCAGACATCCAGGACGAAAAGGGCGCAGCTCTGGTCCAGCGATTTGGCGCTGACAAGGTCGCCTATCAGCATTGCGATGTGATGGACCCGAAAGCGCTTGAAGCGCTGATGCAGTCGGCGACCGATACATTTGGCGGGCTTGATATTCTCTGGAACAATGCCGGCAGCGGCGGCACCTCGAGTACGGTCGAGGAGATGGATTTCGCAGGCTATGACTTCACTATGGATCTGCTGCTCAAGTCAGTCTTTGCCGGGACGCATTTTGCCGTGCCACACATGAAGGCGCGGGGCGGCGGAAGTGTCGTCAACACTTCCTCCATCTCTGCGGTCTGTGCCGGCTATGCCCCGGTGACCTATTCTGTCGCCAAGAAAGCGGTCGCGCATTTCTCCAAACTCGCCGCGGCGGAACTTGCCAAGTACAAGATCCGGGTCAATGCGATCCTGCCAGGCTTTATTGCCACCTCCATTTTTGGCGCATCCCTGGGTCTGCCGCGGGAGCAGGCCGACCAGATGGCAGAAATGGTCGCCCAGGCGGGCGGCGCCATGCAACCCATCGGTCGAACCGGAAACGGCCAGGACATTGCGCGAATGGCGGCCTATCTCAGCTCATCCGAAGCGGGCTTTATCACAGGCGGTGAATTCCTGGTCGATGGCGGGATGACGGTTGGACCGCCGCATAGCTGGGATGAGGAAGTGGGTGGCCCCTTGCTCGACGCGCTTGGCATCACGCCGGAACAGGCCGAACAGATGGCCGAAGCCATGCGGAGCGGCCAAGGCGTCTAGGCAAAGCGGGCGTTTAGGCAGAGAGGCCGGGGATCGCCTCGACTTGCTCAAGCAAGGCTTCCAGCGAGTCCGAGCGCGCCACTTCATTGCCCTTGTCATCGAATAGGACGAAATCCTGGTTTGACTTGCGTAACGGAAAGCGGCGCCAGTGCGCACGCGTGCGGTAAAGTGTGATCTCGTCCGGGGTCTCACCGCTGGCCGACCAGCCGGTCCAGACATGATCGGCCGGGATAGAGCGCCACAAGCGGTCTATGGCATCTAAATCGTCGGCGGAGAATTGAGACATGTCAGATAAGGAGGAAGCTTCGGGTTACGAGCCAGTTAACACGTCGCGGCTGTCGGGCAACCTGCGCGGCGCGGCTTTGATGGTTCTGTCGAGCATCGGCTTCACCTTCTATCTCCTGTTCAACAAACTGCTTTCGGCGGAAGTGCACCCCGTCTTCCTGGCCTTCTGGCGCGCCTTTTTTGGCCTGGGCATGGCCCTGCCCTTTGTGGCTGCGCTCGGCTTTGGGGCGATGAAGACACGGCGCCCGGGTCTGCTCATCGTGCGCAGCCTGTTTGGCACGCTGGGCTTTACCCTGGCCATTGTTGCGGTTTCGGATTTCTTCACGCTGACCCTGGCGCAGTTCAATGCGATCAGTTTCACGCGGCCGCTCTTTGTGACCTTGCTCGCGGCTCTGGTGCTGCGCGAATTTGTTGGACCGCAGCGCTGGGCCGCGCTCTTCATGGGATTCTTTGGCGTCATGATCATGGTCATGCCGGGCATATTTCTGTTCTGGGAGCCGGGCGCCTTTGAAGGCCAGTCCTTTGAGCTGGGCAGCCTTGTCGCTCTGATCAGCGCCTTCAGCCTGGCATCCGCGATCGTCCTGGTGAAATTTCTCAGTGCCGAATTGCCGGCCATGGTCTTGCTGCTCTACGCCAACCTGTTCTCAACCCTCCTGCTGGCGCCGTTCGCGATTATGTTCTGGACCGATGTGTCCTGGCAGGATTGGGGCCTGATCCTCGCCATGAGTGCGTTCGGCTTCGTCTCGCAATTCTGTTTCATCTACGCGATGAGCATTGGTGACGCGTCCTTCCTGTCGCCGATTGATTATTTGCGTCTGCCTATGTCCGCGATCGCTGACTTCTGGGTGTTCCGCCTGATCCCCGGGGTGAGCGTCTGGGTCGGCGCCGCCGTGATCGTGATCTCGACCCTGTACATCGGCTGGCGGGAGCGCGTGAACGCCAAATCAAAATCGTGAAGCGCCCACTCTTGTGAATGAAGAACATTTCGTTCAGAATTCGTAAAAACAGGAGGGCTCGCCATGACCAAAGTACTCGTGACCGGAGCAACCGGCTTCATCGCCTCACACACCATTCTGGCGCTGATCAATAAGGGGTATGACGTGCGCGGCACCGCCCGATCCGCCAGCAAGGCGGAAAAGCTGAATGCGACGCTGAGCCAATATGCCGGCAAGCCGATCGAGATTGAACTGGTCAGCGCCGACCTGACCAGCGATGATGGCTGGACCGAGGCGATGGAGGGGGTAACCTATCTTCAGCATCTCGCATCGCCAATCCCGAACAATCTGCCCAAGGATCCAAATGAGCTGATCATTCCGGCCAAGGAAGGCGCCCTGCGGGCCTTGAAAGCAGCGAAGGCTGCCGGCGTCAAACGCGCTGTGATGACCTCATCCTTCGCCGCTATTGCTTATGGTTGGGGCGATGCGCGGCCGGCCATGCTGGATGAAACGCACTGGTCCAATCCGGACAATATCAAGGATAATACAGCCTATACGCGGTCCAAGGCGATCGCGGAGAAAGCCGCCTGGGATTATGTGAACGGCGAGGGTCAGGGTCTGGAACTGGCCACGATCAATCCGGTTGCGGTGCTCGGCCCGGCCATGAGCGGCGATGTCTCCGCCTCGCTGGAACTCGTCACCCAGCCGATGCAGAACAAGGTCCCGGCCTTCCCGAAACTGACCTTCGGCATTGTCGATGTCCGCGATGTTGCCCTGGCCCATGTCGCTGCGATGGAGAAACCAGAGGCTGCAGGCGAGCGGTTCATTGTCGGCGACAAGGTCCTGTCCTTTACCGAGATTGGCGATGTCCTACGTGAGGCGTATCCGGATCGCAAACTGCCCAAAGGCGAGCTGCCAAACTGGCTGGTGCGAATGCTGACCGTGGTCAATCCGACTCTGAAGCAGATTGTTCCGGAACTGGGCAAAAGACGGGCCTATTCGAACGACAAGGCCCGCAGCCAACTCGGTCTCGATTTCATACCGGCCAAGGAAGCAATCCTGGCCAGTACCAATTCGCTGATTGACCTCGGCGAGCTCTAAACAGGATTGCCAAATCCTGCCGGGACGCCTATGTCAGCCCGGCAAAGGAACTCGGCATGCGCCCTGCGATGATCTGTTGTGTTTGTATGAGCGGCTAAGGTAACGCCCCCTTAGCCGGTTTCGCTTATTCGATTCACAGACATTTCCGAGCCCCCAATGACTATTCGACTTTACG
>JBCCZH010000342.1:0-3723 GCA_039188075.1 Pseudomonadota bacterium | reverse complement strand
TTTTCAAACCTGTTTGGCTGGCGCCGGGAAGACACGGTTGGCGACAATGATTCCGAAGAGGATAAACCGGCCATTGTATCAACGCCGGATGACCATCCAAAGCCCGCCGCTTTTGATGATGAGGACCTCGAAATTCCTGCATTTTTGCGACGTTCAGCGAATACTTAGAACCTTAAAGATAAGTCACAAAAGCCCCCCGGCCCCGGGGGGCTTTGCTTTTCGGGGGACTTGCAACAAAGCGCAATAATGCTTGTATTGAGATTAACCATTTTCCGAGCGTTTATGCGGCTCTACACGGAGAGTAGGCTTGCGAAAAGTAGAGTATCAAACGACACTGAGTACGACAGTGATTTGCGCCGGAATCGGCGTTCATTCAGGTGCGCGTGCGCGCATGGTGATGAAACCTGCCGCAGTGAATACCGGCATTCGGTTTCGACGAACCGATTCCAGTTTTGAATCCGACATCCCCGCCCGCGGCGATCATGTCACAGAAGTACAGCTTGGCACTACGCTGACCAATGAAAGCGGTGCCAGCGTTGCAACGGTTGAGCATTTGCTCGCGGCCTGTGCCGGCATGGGTCTGGACAATGTGCTGATCGAGATTGATGGCCCGGAAGTGCCGATCATGGATGGCTCATCCGCCGTATTCTGCGAATTGTTCCATGATGCGGGTTTGAAACAGCAAACGGCCTTGCGGCGCCGTATCCGCATTCTTGAAACGATTGAGGTCAAGGATGGCGTGAAATGGGCCCGGCTCAGCCCGTCACAGGACAATATTCTGACCCTCAAGGCCAAGATCGAATTTGAGTCTAAGGCCATTGGTACGCAGCAAATGGCGATGCGCCTGATCCCTGGCCTGTTTGCGCGTGACATTGCGTTTGCCCGGACATTCGGGTTCGCCCGCGACGTCGAAGCCTTGCAGGCCATGGGTCTGGCCCGAGGCGGTTCGCTCGACAATGCGGTGGTGATTGATGGCGACCAGATCGTCAATCCGGAAGGTCTGCGCAGCGATGATGAGTTTATCCGCCACAAGCTGCTGGATGCGGTTGGCGATCTGATGCTGGCCGGTGCGCCGATTGCCGGTATTTATGAAGCTCGCCAGCCAGGTCATGCGATGAACAACAAGCTCGTCCGGGCGCTGTTACAACATCCTGAAGCCTGGTGTTGGGAAACCGATGCCGATGCGCTCGACATGAGCATTCCGCGGGAAAGTCTGACAGCCTAGAGCCAGTTTGGTGCTGCCGTTTTCGTTGGATCGAGCTGACTCAGCTCGGGCTGCGGATGCAGCTCGAGCAATTTCTCGATAATCTGATCGGCAACCCGGCCCGCCTCGCGCAGAGGCGGATATTCCCAAGTGTCCAGCGGCGCCTCAAACCAGCGGGCACAGCCGCGATCGATCAGGCTTTGGTGCAGGCGATCGAATTTCGCCGCGCCGCCTTTCAATCGGGCAATATGCAGCGGCAACCCATGCCAGGCTGCATCGGACAGCATGTTGGCGCTGTCTTCCGTAACAATCGCGGCATCCGAATAAAGTAGCCAGGCGAGATAGGGGTTCGGCCCGTCCTGTTCATTGGCCCAAAAACTGGCGCCGACGCGGTCGGCAAACTGGCGCGTCTCCGTCACTACCGAGACCGGCGTCCGCCGCGAACAGGTGATCCGCAGGCGCCAGCCAGCGGCGGCAGACTGATCAAGCTTTCCGAGCAGGCTTCGCGCCGCTTCTTTGGTGAAGCTGTGCGCCTTTGAGTTGCCGCCCAGGACCACCACCGCGCTCTTGCCTCGCTCATCAGCAAGATCGGCAAAGGCTTGCCCGGCTTCTTCGATGGCGTCCTCCGTAAAGTGGGTCGGAGACCCGGTGGTCCGGATGACATTGGCTCCGAACAGCGTGTCATGCTCCGGCACGACGACCAGGTCGAACTTCTCAGGATCGGTCTTGGGGTCGAGGATTTGCACCGTCAGCGTCTTGTGACCGCTCCAACGGCGCACCGCCGCTGAGTAAGGCGCGCTGCGTCGCCCGGCTGCGACCCAAAGGCTTGGCCAGGGACTGGTCAGCTCCGCGCGCTGGGCTTGCGGCAAGGCCAGTCTGGGCAATGGCCAGCTGGTGCCTGGTAACCAGGTCCAGGGCGCCCGCGGGCTGAGCAGAAGCGGTTGGGATCGATGGCCGCCGCCGGCAATATGCCCGATCTGCAGCCAGCGTCGTGTTTCCGAAAGCGCTGCCAGAATCGCCCGCACCTGGGCGGCATTTCCGGCGCGGCCATCACTGACCGCCCAGATTGAGGGCCCAAGAGACGAATCAGACGCTTCCATGCCGGATGACGTGCCAGAATTCGTCTGTCAGTTGAAGAAGAAAGGACGGTTAGACGAATTTCACTTCAGCGATTTCATAGACGCGGGCCCCGCCAGGCGCGGCCACTTCGGCCTCATCGCCTTCACCCTTGCCGATCAGGGCGCGGGCGATCGGGGATGTATTGGACACTTTGCCAAGCGCAATATCCGCCTCATCCTCGCCAACAATCTGATAGGTCGACTCATCTTCGGTATCGACATCGATAATGGTGACAGTGGCGCCGAAGACGATTTTCTCGCCTTTGACCTTGCTCAAATCGATCACATCTGCGCGGGACAGCTTGTCTTCCAATTCGACGATACGGCCTTCAATAAAGGACTGTTTTTCCTTGGCCGCATGGTATTCCGCGTTCTCGGACAGGTCGCCATGCTCACGTGCTTCCGCAATTGCCTGGATGATAGCCGGGCGTTCGACGGACTTCAGATTTTTCAATTCTTCATCGAGGGCGGCATAGCCCCCGGCGGTCATAGGAGTACGTTGCATGAATGTGTACCGTTCTTAGGTTTTTACGCCTTTTTGTTTGTCTCTTTGAAGGGACAATCAAAAAGCAGTCGGGTCAAGTAGTCTAAAAAGGCGGGATTCGCAAGTTATGCTTTCTGTAAGGCCCGAACCGATAGAGGTTTTTCGCGTATCGCGCGAATGGCTTTGACCGCTGCGAGACAGGCGGAAAGCGTTGTGAAATAGGGAATATTCTGAATCAGAGAGGTCCGGCGGATGGATTTGGAATCCTTGCGCGACTGGGCGCCCTCTGTCGTGTTCAGAACCAGGTCGATCTCTCCATTCAGGATCGCGTCTTCAATATTTGGTTTGCCTTCCAGAACCTTCTTCACCAGGCGGGTTTCAATACCCTCTTTCGCCAGGAATTCCGATGTGCCGGAAGTGGCGACAATCTCGAAGCCCATATCGATTAGGCTGCGTGCGGCATCGACAATCCCGACCTTGTCATCCTCACGCAGAGAGATGAAGGCTGTGCCGCTCGTGGGCAGGGTCACGCCTGCGCCAATCTGCGATTTCAGGAAGGCGGTACCGAAATCATCATCCCAGCCCATGACCTCACCGGTGGAGCGCATTTCAGGCCCCAGGATCGGGTCGACATTGGCAAAGCGGGCAAATGGGAAGACCGCTTCCTTGACCGCCACGCGATTGGCTTCGGCATGGCGCAGATCGAAATCTGTCAGAGATTCGCCGGCCATGATCTTGGCGGCAATGCTGGCAATCGGGGCGCCAACCGCCTTGGCGACGAAAGGCACCGTGCGGCTGGCGCGCGGATTGGCTTCGAGGACGAAAATCTCGTCATCCTTCACCGCATACTGGATATTGATGAGGCCGGTCACGTTGAGCGCCTTGGCGAGGGCGATGGTCTGCTCGCTGAGGCGGCC
>JBCCZH010000341.1:0-3744 GCA_039188075.1 Pseudomonadota bacterium | reverse complement strand
GTTTGTCAAATATTGTAAGAAACTGCGCGTCGATCCGGAAACCGGCAAGAACAAGTATTGCATCATCCAAGCCGAGGATGAGCTCGCCGCTGCCGGTCTGATCATTGGCGCGGCCTGGAATGGCGCGCGCGCCTTCACGCCAACGTCCGGCCCCGGCATCTCGCTGATGAGCGAATGGATCGGCTACGCCTATTTCACCGAAATCCCGGTCGTCTTCTGTGACATTCAACGCACCGGGCCATCGACCGGCATGCCGACCCGCACGCAGCAATGCGATATCCAGACGACCGCCTATGCTTCACATGGCGATACCAAACATATTGTCTTGTATCCGGCGGATCCGAATGAGTGTTTCGCTTTCGCCGCCCAGTGCTTCGACCTGGCAGAGCGGTTCCAGACGCCGGTCTTCCTCCTGTCCGACATCGATATCGGCATGAATGACTGGATGGTCGATGAGCTGACCTGGGACGAAGCCTATGTCCCGGATCGCGGCAAGGTCTTGAGTAAGGAGGATCTCGACAAGATGGACTCCTTCTCGCGCTATCTCGATGTGGATGGCGACCATATCCCGTATCGCACCCTGCCCGGCACGGATCCGAAAGGCTCCTATTTCCTGCGCGGTTCGGGCCATAACAAACATGCCCGCTATACCGAGCTGGGGCATGAATATCAGGAAGTCGTCGACCGCCTGCGCGACAAGGTCGAGAGCGCCAAGCATGCCGTGCCGAAGCCGATTGTGCGCGCGGCAAAGACCTCGACCCGCTATGGCGTGATTGCCATCGGCTCCAGTCATGCAGCGGTGCAGGAAGCACAGACGCGTCTCGAAACGGACGGCGTCGGGATCGACTATATGCGCGTGCGCGGCTTCCCGTTCGCGGACGAGGTCGAGTCCTTCATTCAGGCGCATGACCATGTCTATGTGGTGGAGCAGAATCGCGACGCGCAATTGCTCAACCTGTTGCTGACCGAAACCAAGGTGCCACGTGAGAAGCTGAGTTCCGTGCTGCATTATTCGGGAGAGCCGCTGAATTATAAAACCGTTTATGATGCGCTGATGCAGCGACTGAAAGTGAGGAAGATTGCATGACCTCCTTCGTCAAACCGAAAATCCGCCGGCACAATGAACCGCTCAATGCGCTTGGCCATGCCCGCGCCGATTATGAAGGCAACATGTCGACCCTGTGCGCTGGATGCGGTCATGACAGTGTCACCGCGGCCATTGTCCGCGCCTGTTTTGAACTCGCCATCCCACCGCATCGCGCCCTGAAGATTTCGGGCATTGGCTGTTCGTCCAAAACGCCAAGCTATTTCATGAATGAATCGCATGGCGCCAATACGGTGCATGGCCGGATGCCATCCTTTGCCACTGGCGCCTTGTCGGCCAACAGTGATCTGCCGACGATCGGCATATCCGGCGATGGCGACAGCCTGTCCATCGGCCTTGGCCAGATGGCACATGCGATGCGGCGCAATGTGAACATGCTCTACATGCTGGAGAATAATGGCGTTTATGGCCTGACCAAGGGACAGTTCTCAGCCTCTGCTGATCTCGGTTCCTTGCCCAAGAAGGGCACGCCGAATGAGTTTCCGGCGATTGATCCCGTCGCCTTTGCGCTCTCCGTCGGCGCGACGTTTGTCGCCCGCAGCTTCTCTGGCGACCGCAAGCAGCTCGTGTCCCTGATCAAGGCGGGCATCAAGCATAAGGGCTTTGCGATGATTGATGTGATCAGCCCGTGTGTGAGCTTCAATGATCATAAGGGCTCCACCAAGTCATACGCACATACATATGAATTCTATTCCACCGCTGTACATGCCGATTACATTGCGCCGAGCAAAGAAATTGTCGCCGCCTATGACGAAGGCGAAGTGATGCCGATCGAATTGCATGATGGCGGCATGATCCAGCTGCGCAAGCTTGAAGCCGATTATGATCCGACCGATCGCGGCGCCGCGTTCAGCCGCGCCGTGGCGAGTGACTCGGCGAATGAAATCCTGACGGGCCTGCTCTATCTAGATGAAAGCCAGCCGGACCTGCACGAGACGCAGAATATGGAAGACCGGCCTCTGAACGAGATTCCGTATGCGGAACTTAATCCGGGATCTGAGGCGCTAGCGGCTTTGCAGGCGGAGTTTCGCTAGCCGCCTTTCAACTGAATGGCTTTCACCGTTTGCTCGATCGCACCGAAGATCGATTTGCCGTCGGTATCCATCATCTCGATCCGGACGGTGTCATCCGGTTTCATAAACGGGGTTTGAAACTCGCCACTGGCAATCTTCTCGATCATTCGGATTTCGGCGATGCAGGAATAGCCGAGCCCGCCTTCGCTGACCGGCTTGCCAGGGCCACCATCTTTGCCCTTGTTGGAAACGGTTCCTGAGCCAATCACTGTCCCGGCCGTCAGAGGCCGCGTCTTGGCGGCGTGGCTGACCAGCCGGGCGAGAGAGAAGGTGGCGTCGACGGCCGCTTCGGCCCTACCGAACGGGGCGCTATTATAGTCGACGCGCAAAGGCAGATGCACGAGCGAGTCCTTCCAGGCCGCACCCAGCTCATCCGGCGTCACCGCGACCGGTGAGAACGCGCTTGGCGGTTTGGATTGGAAGAAGCCAAACCCCTTGGCGAGTTCCGGCGGGATCAGGCCGCGCAGGGAGACATCATTACACAGCATGACCAGTTTGATGTGGTCCGCGGCGTCCGCCTCGCTGACGCCCATCGGAACATCATCTGTGATGACCGCAATCTCGCCTTCCATGTCACAGCCCCAGGCAATGTCGCCCAGCGGGATATCATCGCGAGGTCCGAGGAACGCGTCGGAGCCGCCCTGATACATGAGCGGATCATCGTAAAAGCTCTCCGGCACCTCGGCACCGCGGGCTTTGCGGACCAGTTCGACATGATTGATATAAGCCGAGCCGTCGGCCCACTGAAACGCCCGTGGCAGCGGGCTTTCGCAATCATGTTCGTGAAACCGGAAAGTTGGAACAGATCCCAACTCGACGCCTTCCGCCATTCGGGCGAGCCGCGGCGCCGCGGCCTCCCAGTCATCAAGGGCCGCCTGCAGCGTCGGCGCAATGCGCGCGGCGTCGGTACAGCGGGTCAGGTCTTTCGAGACAACAACCAGGCGCCCGTCGCGGGAGCCATTCTTCAGGGTGGCGAGTTTCATGTATCAGCTCTCTTCGGCAATTTTCTCATGCAGCCAGGCGGCGTGGCGTGGGGCTTTTTTGGTCTGGCTCCACTCTTCGAGCATGTCCGGTGCGACGCGTTTCAGCTCCGCATATTGATCCGGCGTGCCGATGTCACAGGCCAGTTCCAGGCGGTGCCCATTCGGGTCGAAGAAATAGATCGACTTGAAAATTCCGTGATGTGTCGGGCCAAGCACATCGAGGCCATGCGCCTCGGCGCGGGCCTTGGCGCTTAACAGGTCGTCCATCGAGCCGACCTTGAAGGCGATATGCTGAACCCATTGCGGCGTGTTCTCGTCGCGCCCCATGTCTGGCTGCTGCGGCAGCTCAAAGAAGGCGAGCACATTGCCATTCCCGGCATCGAGAAAGATGTGCATGTACGGATCATACGCCCCCGTTGACGGGACATGGTCTTCGGCAATTGCGAGCTGGAAATCCATGCCCAGGACATCGCGGTAGAATTCCACGGTCTCTTTCGCATCCTTGCAGCGATAGGCGACATGATGGACGCCTTGCAGGTTTGGTGTGTCAGTCATTCTTGTCTCCCTTCTTTGGGAACAGGCT
>JBCCZH010000340.1:0-3748 GCA_039188075.1 Pseudomonadota bacterium | reverse complement strand
TGCGTTCATCCAGACGCAGGATAAGTCGGCGCGCTTTAGGGTTCACTTCGAGACGAACATTAATCGATTCACCGGATTTTGTTACCAGTGCCATCTTGTCGTCTTTATCGATAATCATTAAATACGTCTCGACATCTATATGCCATAAGTCTATCGGAAACCGCCTAAAAGGGGAATCGACAATGAAGAAATTAATGTTTGGTGCAGCTGGGTTTGCGCTCCTCGCTGCGTGCAATGGCGGCGGCGACGCAACGCCGGAAGTCACGATCGCGGAACCGGTTCTGAAAGAACTGTCCATTCGCGCCGGCGATCCGTCGGAAGCTGCGAATGCCCTGTCCGCCATGTCCTTGACCGACAGCGGCTCCGGGGTCCTGTCTTTCGCAGGCAGCACCACCGATGGCGCCACGGCCACCTTTACCGACCTCACCATTACCGGTGAAGAAGCCGTCAAAGCCGGATCTCTGGTTTTCGAAGGCCTCGATATGGATGGCGGTCAGGCCAATTTCGGCAAGATGAGCTTGAATGACATCACCATCACCGACGAAGAGGAAGATGTCGATGTAAAGCTCGGTTCGATCGAACTGATCAATCCATCGCCAGAACTTGCGGCCTGGTTGGCGGCAAGCCTGAATGGACAGGAAGTCCCGTTCCCGTCTGCCGACAAGGTGGTCTTTGACAGCTGGTCAATGAACGGTCTGACCGGTGATTTCGCGGACACAGATGCCGAGGGCACATTCGGGATCGACAAGATCGAAATCCGTGACATGACCGACCTGAAAGCCGCCAAGGCGGTAATTAGCGGCCTCAGCCTGAATGGCAGCGACACGGAAGAAGGCATCGATTTCGATATCAGCCTGGGCAGTGTCACCGCGACCAATGTCGACGCCAAATTCGTACAGGCCATTCAAGAGAATGCCGATGACGAGGAAGCCATGATGTCAGCCATTATGGACCTCGCTTACGACAATCCGATGGAGCCAGGCTATGACTCCTTCAAGCTGGACGACTTGTCGGTTGACGTCGCCGGCGCCTCTTTTGCAATCCCGAGCATTGTTTCAGGGGTTGAGCGCAACGCGGCTGGACAAGCGGTGAAATTCGTCACCGAGCCTTATTCCATGACGCTGAAAGCGGATGCTGCTGGCGGCGAAGTGGGCGAACAGCTCCTGCAAGGCCTCAGCGTGGTCGGCTATGAAGAGCTGGAATTGAAGGGTGCCAGTGTCGCGACTTATGATCCAGACACGGATATTGTCGAGTTTGCTGCCGGATCGAACTATTTCGAACTGGTCGATGGCGCCAAGTTCAGCATGGGCGGCAAGATTGAAGGCTATAGCACCTACGCTCAGGAAGTCGGCACGGCCTTCAATTTCGAAGATCTTGCAGCTGGCGCGGAGCCAGATCCGATGGCAATGACCAACGCCATGGGCAAGCTGACCTTCCACAATTTCGAGCTCTCGATCGATGACAATTCACTGCTCGATCGTGCGTTCAATGCAGCTGCAACGGCGCAGGGCGCCGACCCGGCCGAGCTGAAATCGCAAATCGGCATGGGACTGGCCATGGCACCAATGATGGCCCAGGGGTCTGGCGTTGATATGGCGCTGGTCACAGAAGCCACCACAGCGCTGTCCAGCTTCATCAATGATGGCGGTACGCTGACCTTGAAGCTCGATCCGGAGACGCCTCTGTCCGTGGCCTCCATCATGGAGAACCCGGATCCAGCGGCCTATACAAAAGAAGTGCTTGGCTTCTCGGCCACGCAAAAATAGGCGTTCATCGCTTTAAAAGTGTGACAGGCGCGCGGTGCGAAAGCATCGCGCGCTTTTCTTTACAACTTAAAGCACGCATACTCGCGGAATGAGATTAGCTTTCTTTGGCGATGTCGTCGGCAAACCAGGCCGGCAAGCGGTGCGTGAGCATCTGCCGACGGTCCGCGCGGCCCTGGCGCTCGATTTCGCCGTGGTGAATGCGGAGAATGCGGCCGGCGGGTTTGGTCTGACGGAAAAAATCGCCAATGAATTCTTTGAAGCGGGCGCTGATTGTCTGACCCTGGGTGATCATGCTTGGGACCAACGCGAAGCCCTGACCTATATCGAGCGGGAGTCGCGCCTGCTCCGCCCGCTCAACTATCCCGACGCCGCCAAGGCGCCCGGAAAGGGCGCGCATCTCTTTGTGCTGCCTGATGGGCGCCGCGTTGGCGTGATCCAGGCGCAGGGCATCGTCTTCATGCGGCAATTGCTGGACAATCCCTTTGGCGCCGTGGATGGCGCGCTGGATGAAATGCCGCTTGGCGTCGTCGCGGACGCCGTCATTGTCGACATGCATTGCGAGGCAACCTCCGAAAAAATGGCCATGGGCCATCATTGCGATGGCCGCGCCAGCATGGTGGTCGGCAGTCATACCCATGTCCCGACGGCGGATCACATGATCCTGACGGGCGGCACGGCCTATCAGAGCGATGCCGGCATGTGCGGCGACTATGACAGCGTCATCGGCATGCAGAAGGACAATTCCCTGCGCCGGTTCGCAACGCAATTACCTGGCCACCGCTATGAGCCGGCACTCGGCGACGGCACTCTGTGCGGCCTGTTTGTCGAAACCGATGATGCAACCGGACTGGCGAATCGCTGCGAGCCGATCCGGGTTGGCGGACGTTTGAGTGAACTATTGCCCAAATCTTGAATTGAACCTTGCGAAACAAACAGGTGACTTCTAATCCCTAGGCTGAAGAAAAAGGGATTGTATCGTGGAGTTTGGGGAAAACGGGGCCGTCATCTCAAATAAAGGCGATGCGAATTCTGGACAAGACAGCGCTACGAGCATTCACGTGTTCGAAGATGGTCCGCGGAGCCTGAAAGGTCTCTACACATGGACCCGGTATGGCCTGATTGGATACATGATCGTCGAGTGCTTCATGTTTCTGGCAGTCTTGTTTCTGGTTTGGCTCTATATGCCAACAACCGTCGTACCATTTGATATGCAAACGCTCGAACGGATCGATCTCGCGATCACGACTGTGGTGTTCACGCTCGTTGCCTTGTTCTGGGCCTGTGCGTTTTTAGTCGCCCGATTTACCTATCGTGCAATGCGCAACCTCTACACGGTTGGAAGCAAACATGCCGAAATGTCACCGGGTTGGACCGTCGGCTGGTACTTTATCCCCCTGGCAAATCTGTTCAAACCAGCAGAGGGGATGAGCCAGATTGTGCATGGGACCCGCCACGCGCTTGGTGAAACAAAGGCGGTGGGGTCTGGCATTCCACTATGGTGGACGTGTTGGTTGTTGACCAATATCACTCAAACGATCGCGGACCGCATTGTTCGTTTCTCTGGCGCATCCATCGACGTTTCCACTCAGTTCGTCGCCTTTGGGTTTGAAGGACTCTCTTCCATCATTGGCATTGCGAGCGCCTGGGCACTGATGCGGATCCTGAGCTCCGTTTCTGATGGTCATGAGAAAATCAGGCAGGGCGGCGTCGCAGAGGTTTTCGACTGATCGCACCGCCCCCTTTGAAATCTCGATCGAGCTAAGCTAAGCAGCGCAGAACAATGTTTCACAGCAGGAGCCGCCATGGCTGGCCATAGTAAATGGGCAAATATCCAGCACCGAAAAGGTGCCCAGGACAAGAAACGCGCGGCCCTCTTCTCGCGCTTGTCGAAAGAGATCACGATCGCCTCGAAAATGGGTGGACCGGACCCAGACGGCAATCCGCGCCTGCGCCTGGCCATCGCCAATGCCCGCGGCCAGTCC
>JBCCZH010000339.1:0-3778 GCA_039188075.1 Pseudomonadota bacterium | reverse complement strand
GGTCGAGATCAATGGCGTCACGGTCTGGCTGGCTCCGGCTGGGCACATTCTCGGATCCGCGCAGGTCGTGGTCGAGTGGAAAGGGCTGCGCATGGTCTGCACGGGCGACTATAAACGTCGACAGGACCCGACATGCCGGACGTTCGAGATCGTCCCGGACACCCATGTCTTCATTAGCGAGGCGACATTTGGAATACCCGTTTTCCGGCACCCGGATGACCGGTCGGAAATGGCAAAGCTGCTGGCTAGCGTAAACCTGTTCGAAGATCGCACTCATCTGGTCGGCGTCTATTCGCTGGGCAAAGCGCAGCGTGTCATCGCCCTGTTGCGGGAGGCGGGATATGATCGCCCGCTCTATATTCATGGTGCACTCGAAAAGCTCTGCACGCTTTATGAAGAGAGCGGCGTTTCACTGGGCGATCTGCGTCCGGCAACGCTCGAAAAAGGACAACGCGGCGAGAGCGAACAGTTCCGAGGCGAAATTGTCCTCGGCCCACCGGCCAGCTTTAATGATAAATGGGGCCGGCGATTCCCGGATCCCGTCACCTGTTTTGCCTCTGGATGGATGAGTGTGCGCCAACGCGCCAAACAACGCGGCGTGGAACTGCCCTTGATCCTGTCAGATCATGCGGATTGGGATGAACTGACCCAGACGGTCCGGGATGTTGATCCGGAAGAGCTGTGGATCACGCATGGCCGCGAAGACGCGCTGGTCCGCTGGGCCGAGCTGGAAGGCCGGAAGGCGCGGCCGCTGCGCCTCGTCGGATATGATGAAGAAGGGGAGTAAGAGTGAGCTTGACGACTCTGTGCGCATCAGGCGGTAGTCTCCCGCACCGTGAAATGAAACGGGGGCGGTCAATGATCGAGGGTTCTTTTGCCCTATCGTAGTCTCAATCCGGACCTGATCGTTCAGACCACCGAGCGCCTGAGCGCGCGGATGGAGTCGCGGTTTGGGGGGCGAGGGCTGACGCTGGTCTCGAAAGAGCTTACGGAATTCGCTCAGGAAGAGGTTGGACGGGCCAAGCTGATCTCACGGCCACGCTGGCTGGTGCGCAGCATGGCCTATCTCTTCATGCTGAGCGGTTTTGCCGTCATCGCTTACATTGTCTGGACCGTCAAAATCGACTTTCAGGGCCAACCCAGCTTCGACATGTTCGAAGGGGTTGAGGCCTTTATCAATTTGCTGATCCTGCTCAGCGCGGGCATCTGGTTCCTGCTCAACCTCGAGACCCGAATGAAGCGCCATGACGTTTTGGAGCGGATCAATCAATTGCGCTCGATTGCCCATGTCATTGACATGCACCAATTGTCCAAAGACCCGATGTCAGACTTGCATGTCGGGGCAGAAAGTGAGTCGGCGCCGGAAAGCGATCTGCACGGCTATGAGCTGGTCCGCTATCTCGATTATTGCGCAGATCTTTTGGCGATCACGGGAAAGCTCGCATCCATCTATCTGGAATTTATCGAGGACCCGGTTGTCATCGCATCGGTGAATGATTTCGAAAGTCTCACTGGCGAACTCTCTCGCAAGATCTGGCAGAAAGTCACCGTGCTGGAACTACAGGGCGGGTTTCAATCGCAGTTCGGGACCGTGTCTGCGGGTGATGATGTCGGCCCAACACAGAGTACGAGCCCAACGACCCATGCTCGAACTGACGATGAAAACTAAGTCTATTCGGCCGCGACGAGGCGCAATTCGGTACCAAACGAATCGAGCGAGTCGGAGATCACTTCGCCCATGGCGCAACGACACTGTCCGCAATTGAACTTGTTGCCATGATGTGCCTGCACAGCTTCAGGGCTTCGCGCGCCAGCCTCAACGGCTTCGCGGACGCCTTGTTCGTTGATGTTGCGGCAGATGCAAATGATCATGCGAATGATTTGCAGTCTGTGAGAATGATTGTCAAGAACGATTCTCAATTGCCTGTGCAAAACCATGGCGCAAGAAACGGGTGGCGTGGTCGGGCCGCGCTTGGCAAAGTGCGCTCATGACGACTGTATTGATGCCTTTGAATGAACGCTGCGCCGCTTATGAGCGGATGGCAGATGCCCTTGAACACTTGGGAGAAACCTGGCGCGACTGGCCGGACCTCAGGACCTGCGCCAATGAAATGGGGTTGTCGCCTAGCCATTTCCAGCGCGAGTTTACCCGCTGGGCCGGGATCAGTCCGAAACAGTATCAGGCCAGCCTGGCGCATGCCGAAGCCGGCGATCTGCTCCGCCAGGGCGCGAGCGTACTGGATACGACATTCGAAACCGGGCTGTCTTCGCCATCGCGCCTGCATGACCTCTTCATCGCTCATGAAGCCTTGTCACCCGGCGAGGCGAAAAGCGGCGGCGCCACCGCTGATCTGACCATTGGCAGCGCCGGAACGCCGTTCGGAACAGGGGTCTTCCTGATCTCGCCGCGGGGTCTGTGCGGACTCGGTTTCGCGGATGATGGAGTCGGCCCGAAAACCGGGTTTGAGCATCCAGGATATGGCGAGGATGATGTGTTTTCGGATATGGCCGCGCGTTATCCGAAGGCGGAGATGAAGCGCGATGATGCCGAGGCAGGCCGTTGGGCTCAGAAAGTATTTGGCGATGGGGGCGAGATCCCGTTGGCCCTCTATGGTACAGCTTTTCGTCGCCAGGTCTGGCGCGCTCTGCTCGAGATACCCGCAGGCAATACGTGGACCTATGGGCAGGTCGCGAGCGCGGCGGGGAACGCCAAAGCCGCCCGCGCAGCAGGGACAGCGATTGGTGCAAATACGATTGCCTGGTTGATTCCATGCCATCGCGCGCTTGCATCTGACGGTAGGTTACATAATTACCATTGGGGTACGGCGCGAAAGCGTGCCATGCTAACCTATGAGAAGGTGCACACGGCGATCTGAGGATCATCTTGTTCACCACAGGGAGTGAACCGGATGTTCGTGGATAATTTTACGCCCATCTATTATTTGATGTTTGTGCCAATTGCGATCTGGGCCGGGGTGCTTGCCTGGCGCTGGGTGAAAACACCTGATCTCGGTGAGCAAGTCTATGATTCCAATGTGGAAAAGGGTCTGATCAGCGGAAACATTCCGCGTGATGAGTTCGTGCGCAGCTTTTCCAAAGCGGAACGTCCGCGGCTCGGCATCTATCAATGTGTCATCGCATTCCTGGCTTTGACCCTGCTGCCCGTCTTTGTTGCCGGGTTTTACGGTCTGACCAGCAATATGAACAATTGGGGCGAGGATAATATTGAGGTCAGCTTCCAGAGCCAGAATCTTGGCGTCATTCTGGGGGACTTCATGACCATCGTGATCATTATGGGCATCAATGTCGTCCTTCTGGCGGCAGCGACATTCTTCTATTACCGCAATCGACCACCATCCCTGCGGTCTGAGATTCGCCGGCTTGAGGAGCAATACAAATGAGTGTCGAATTCCTGCATGCCATGGTCCGCGTCAGCGACATCGACGCCGCCCTGAAATTTTATGGCGAAGGCCTCGGGCTGAAAGAATTGATGCGGTATGACAGCGAAGAAGGACGTTTCACGTTAGTGTTTCTCGCGTCACCTGACGACATAGACCGTTGCGGCGGCGTGCCGGAGAAGACGTTGCCTACGGCGATGGACATTCCGATGGTTGAGCTGACTTATAACTGGGACGAGGGCGATTATGATGGTGCCCGGAATTTCGGGCATCTGGCCTATCGCGTTGGCAATATCTATGAAGCCTGCGAGCGTTTTAAGGGGCTCGGTGTGACGATCAATCGACCGCCGCGCGACGGACGCATGGCCTTTGTTCGGTCT
>JBCCZH010000338.1:0-3791 GCA_039188075.1 Pseudomonadota bacterium | reverse complement strand
GCCGCCAAACGGTCGATGCCGGAAGTCGCGCCCGGCACGCGGATTGCGTTTATGTCATCCGGGGCCTATGGCGCTGTGCTCTCAAGTCAGTACAATGCAAGACCCCTCGTGGCCGAAGTCCTGGTGGATGGTGACCAATTTTCTGTGGTCCGCCGCCGTCCGAGCTTCGAACAGATGATTGAACTGGAGCAAATGCCCGATTGGCTGACCTGAACCGCATTCCTGGCGCCAAAAGCCTGATTGACCGGACCTTTGCACGGCTTCGGCGGATCGCGCTTTGGACGGCTTGGTGGCCCTTTGTCACGCTTGTCGGCATATTCCTGATCGCCGTCTTTCTGGGCGTGTTTGAAAACAGCCCGGCCCAGTTTGCCGCGCTGGCCACCCTGATTGCGCTGATTGGCGGCGGTATCGCCATCTGGCGCGGCTTCAAACGCTATCAGCGCCCGAACCGGTCCGAAGCCGTTTCCAAACTGGATCAGCAGTCTGACTTGCGCCCGCTGGCGTCGCTGGCCGATCGCCCGGCACGTCCGGAAAAGGATGGGGTTACGCTTTGGCAGGCGCATGAAACGCGACTGACAGATGAAGTCCGCCGCCTCGATACGCCGGATTTCGGACCGGCCTGGAAACAGATTGATCCGCTTTATCTGCGCTATACCGTGCCGGTCTTGCTGATCGGTACGCTGGCCCTGAACTGGAATCAGGCCCCGTCACGCCTGTCCGCAGCCTTGGATCCCGATTATGGCAGCTTTTTCGGCGCCGAGAATGTTCGCATCGAAGCCTGGATCGCGCCACCGTCGCATACGGGCCGTGCGCCAATCTTCCTGAAAGATGATCAGAGCGAAGTTCGCGTGCCGGCCGGTTCGGTCATGACCCTGCGGGTTCAGGCGCCCTCTGCGCCGCACCTGCGTGTGCGCAATCCGGACGGAACACAGACCAGCAAATTCACCGCGACCCCGGATGGCGCGTTTGAAACCACCACCGAGATCAGTGCCGATAGCGCCGTATCCGTGCGCTGGTGGGGCGAACGAAAGGCCTGGAGCGTGCTCGCCTCCCCCGATGCCGCGCCAGAAGTCGAATTCGTGGACATGCCGGTGCTTGGCGCCGGAGACCGGACCGAATTCAGCTGGATTGCCAGCGATGATTATGGCGTCTCGAAACTCGAACTGGCGATCAAGCCGGTGGGTGAGGATCGCGAGCCGGATCTGGTCGGAGTTGAGTTGGGCGGCATCAGCCCGCGCGAAGCCGAGGAAGAGTCGAAGCTCGACCTGACCCGTAATCGCTGGGCCGGCGCGCGGGTCGAGGTCCGCCTGAAGGCCACCGATGGCGCCGGTCAGGTCGGCTATAGCGAGCCGTATGAGTTCAAGCTGCCGGAAAAACTGTTACTCCAGCCGCTGGCCAAAGCGATCCAGGATGTGCGGGTCACCGTGCTGCGGGAAGACAATCCTTATGCAGCGGCTGAAGCGGCTGTGGATTCAACTGAAGCTGGCGCCTTCTATGTCTCCGCGACGCAAAGACTGCAACAAGCCCCGGCCGGCGTGCAGCGCGGTGCCATCATGCTTGAAGCGGTGACTTATGAAGCGCCGCGCTATTTCAAGGATGTGCTGGTCTATTCCGGGCTCGAAACCGCTCGTTATGCCCTCGAGGCCTCGCTCTCGACGGATGAAGCCAAATCGACTGAACCGCTGCTCTGGTCACTCGCCCTGCGCGCTGAATATGGCTCGGCAGCGGATGCCTATGCGGCGCTGATGGCGGCCAAGAAAGCGCTCGAGGACGCCCTGCGCGACGGTGCCAGCGAGGAAGAGATCGCGCGGCTGATGGAAGCCTTCAAAGATGCCGCCCAACGGTACATCGCTGCCAAGATGGCGGAAGCCCTGGCCAATGGTCTGGAAGCGCCGCCGGACAATCGCGACAGTTCCGAAGGACCCGGCGGGTCCGGCCTTGGCGGGCAGGGCTTTTCCGACATGCTCGACGCGCTTGAGGACCTGACCGAAACCGGCGCCACGGATCAGGCCCGGCAGTTGCTCGCCGATATCACCAACATGCTGGAGAATCTGGAATTCCAGCAAGGCTCTGGCTCTGGTGAAGGCTTCCCTGGCATGCCGGGTGAGCAGGGCGAGAACGAGAATGACGAAGACCTGCCGGAAGAAGAGCGCGAGATGACCGAGACGATGCGAGAGCTCTCGGATCTGCTGCGCGAACAGCGGGAACTGAATGACGAGACCCTGGCCGAACAGCGCGGCGAACGCGGACAGTCCGGGCAGCAACCCTTTGGTGAGAACCAGCCGGGCAGCGAAGGCGATCCGCAATTTGGCGAGGGGCAAGGCGATATTCCGGACTGGATGCAGGGCGAAGACGGTCGGTCCCTGAGCGAACGCCAGGATGAGCTCGCTGACCGAATTGAGGAGCTGGCCGAGAACCAGATCGGGTCTGGCGAAGCGGGCGAAGGAGAAGGCGCCGGCGCGCTGGATGAAGACACGCTGGAAGCGATTGAGCGGTCACAGCGCCGCGCGGGCAATGCGCTGGAAGACGGCAATCAGGGCCGCGCCATTCGCAATCAGGAACAAGCGACACGGCAATTGCGTGAGCTGGCTGAGGGGCTGGCGGAACAGCTCGACGCCGCGCGTGCGGACCGTCTCGGGGAGCCGCAGGCGAATGGCGACGGCAATGCCGATCCATTTGGGCGCTCCACGACTGGCGCCGTCGATGACAGCAATTCCGTCGATGTGCCGGATGAAGCAGAGCGGCAGCGCGCCAAGGATATCCTGGATGAATTGCGCCGCCGCTATGATGAAGCCGTCGATGAAGACGAGCGAGAATATCTCGAACGTCTACTCGACCGGTTCTAAGTCTGCCGCCTCTGGTTTCACGAATTTCAGGGTCATCCGATCGGATTCGCCGATCGCGGCATAGGCCGCTGCATCAAACCCGTCCGGCGCATTGCCTTCGCGATCGGTTGTGCGGCTGACCGGTGGCAGAGTCCAAACGCCGAATGGATGATCAGCGGTATCGGCTGGATTGGCATTGATCTCGCTCGCCGCGACGAATTCGAACCCGGCTGAGGCCGCCATGGCTTTGACGAAGTCTTCATGCACATAGCCGGACGCCCCGCGCGGATCCTGTTCGGCGCTGGACGGCAGGCGATGTTCCACCACGCCCAGCACGCCGCCCGGCTTCAGGGCCGCATAGGCATCGGTGAAGAATTTCGGCGAATAGTCGCCACCCATCCAGTTATGGACATTGCGGAAGGTCAGGACCGCATCGACCGTTTCGGCGTCCGCCAGGGGGCCGGATTGCGCTGAGAAGGCGCTGTACGCGAGCGTGCCGAAGAGGTCCGCATCGGCTTCGTAGACGGCCTGAAAATCAGCGATCCGCTGCTGAATCCGCTCCAGACGTTCGCCTTCAAAGACGTTGACGTCCCAGACGGCGGCGATCAGCTGGCCATCGCCAGAGGCAAGATACGGGGCTAGAACATTGGTGTACCAGCCGCCGCCCGGCCAGATTTCAACCACCGTATCGCTCGGCGCGATTTCGAAGAATTCCAGCGTTTCTGCCGGATTCCGCCAGCCATCACGCGCTTTTTCATCATCGCTGCGCCAGTCACCGGCAACGGTCTCAGCCAGGGTCAGAGGACCCGCCGCCTCGGCTTCAATCGGCGGCGGGGTTTCGGCCTCAACCGTTTCGGCCGGGGCTTCACTGGCGCCTGAACAGGCCGCCAGGATCACTGCGCTGGCACCCAGCATCCAATAAGTCTTCATCATTTCACTCCGTTTCGGGGGTTGAATCACTCAATC
>JBCCZH010000337.1:0-3794 GCA_039188075.1 Pseudomonadota bacterium | reverse complement strand
CTAGGGCGACGGGCCTGACTGTGTTACTCTCAAAAGAAAACGGGAGGTAACATGGCCTACGATGCCAATACGGAATTCACGAAATTCGAGCCACGGCTCTTGTCCCCGGCGATTGGGGCAGAACTGATCGGGGCTGACCTGGCCAATTTTGATGACACGCTGGTGGATGAAGTGCGGGCCGCTTTGCTCAAGTACCAGGTCGTATTCTTTCGCGACCAGCACGATCTCACGCGTGACCAGCATATCGCCTTCGCAAGACGTTTCGGCGACCTCGAAATCCACCCTGCGACGCCCAAGGATCAGCCTGATCCGGAAGTATTGCGTATTGCGCATGGGCCAAACTCAAAAGGTCAGGAGAATAATTGGCATTCTGATGTCACCTGGCGCGAGGAGCCGTCGCTTGGCTCCATTCTGCGCGCCATCGAACTGCCGGAGATTGGCGGCGATACGCTCTTCTCGAACATGGTCATGGCCTATGAAGATCTCGACGATGAACTGAAAGAACGCCTCTGTGGCATGACCGCCGTGCATGACATTGCCCGGGTCTTTTCCCGGCGCCTGAAAAAGGACGCATCGGCCTTGCATGAGAAATTCCCGCCCAAGGAGCATCCCGTCATCCGCACGCACCCGGAAACCGGTGAACGCGGCCTCTATGTCAACATTGCCTTCACGGATCATATTGTTGGCATGGACCGCGAAGAGAGCGATGAACTTCTGGCCTTCCTTTATCGCCGCGCCTGGCTGCCGGAATATCAGTGCCGCTTCCGCTGGGCGCCGGGCTCGCTCGCTTTCTGGGACAATCGCGCCTGTCAGCATTATGCGGCGAGTGACTATTTCCCGAATATCCGGATCATGGAACGGGTCACGATCGCCGGCGACCGGCCCTTCTTCACGGCCTAGTCAGCAGCGGTTTCGGATTTCGCCGCAATCGCAGCGCACGCCTCCTGATGGGCTTCGGTTGTGGCGGTTGCATTGAGAGACAGTGTCTGTTGAATAAACTCTTCGACGCGCTCACCCGATTTCGGCAGAGACAGGTCAATCCCACCTTCATCTGAGGCCAGCACATCGTAAAGCACGCGCGTTGAACCCGCCGAGTCATCCTTGCGCGTGATCGAACAAATCGTTCCGAGTTCACCCCACCAGCCGCCAAGCTCCCCATCCTTCTTGTACCAGCCGCCGAAATACTTGTCGGTCAGCAGGGCGCCGCCATCTTCGATCGAATAGATGCCATAAGAGAAGAATTTCAGGATGGTCTCGTCGTCGACCAGATAGTCATTTGCCTTGAGCCAGTCTCGCTGCGCTTCGCTGACCTGATCCGCGTCAACAATGTCTGACGAAATGCCGTTCTTCGCGGCAATTTCTTCCCAATCAATCGCCCGGTTTTCATCGCAGAAAGACTGTACTTCCGGCGTCATGTTCCGGTTGTTGATCGTTTTCATGCGCGAGATGAATTGCTTGTGCTGGTCGCCTTCGACAGAGAGCCAGAGCTCCACCCAGGAATCCGGACCGGGGCTGTGGACACGGTAAACGGCGTCCTCCATCCAATTGCCCTCGGTGCGAACTTCGACCTCGCATATCTCCCCTAGCTTGGTCCACATTGAGTTAAGCTCGCCCTCTTCTTTCCACCACGCCCCAACGTACTTGTTCGTTAGTAGAGACCCGCCATCCTCGATCGAGAACACACCATCAAGATAGAAATAGAGGGGCTTTTCATCTGCCAGCAGAAACTTCTGTTCGACCAACCATTCCAGGTGCTCTTCGGAAATTTCGCTGCCTTTGAGGACTTCAATTGTCGTATCATTGGCAATCGCAGCAAGTCCGAAACCAAGAAAAGCCAGAATTGCGCCGTTCACGGATTTGCCGACCCACCGGAACACCGCATTGCCGCCAATCTCTTGATTTATGTCGATACTCGCGGAGACGTAGCGGATGGCGCTGATCGTCATGACAATTGCGAGGCCGATATAGACAAGCGACCTCAGCCAATCGAGCGCGCTAAGCTCGACGCCGCCTATGAGCCCCATAACGGGCGTAATCAGTTGCAAAAGGACGACGCACATCGCGCCTATTCTCGAGCCGTGCCAAGCTGCCAGGGCGCCAAAGATCCCGCCAATCACCATCAATACGCGCCCGAACAGGTCAGCGTCGGAATAAGGTCCGGCATCAGCAGAGATCAGAACCAGAGCGCCGAGCCCGCCAATCGCGAACACGACCATGAAAAACGTCGCGATTCCGCGCATACGCCTGCGATGCTTCACAAGTTGATCTTCAGTCTTGTCCAAGCCCAAGCCCACTTCATCACCCAGTTTGATTTATCTCGACGAAATAGTCGGCGACTGCAATCACTTTTGAAGGATTTTCGAACCCCGAACATCGCTCCGCCTCAAACGGCGTTCGCGGTGCACAGCAATCCAGCTCTGGTCGCGATGAAAATGTACGCCTATATACGCGCCAAACCCATCTGCTGCGGGCCTTGAACCCGTTTGGAGACTGAAATGACAGACCTGAATGCGCTCGCGATCCGCGAGCCCGATCCCGTACCGGGTGCGTTGAACGCACTTGGATTTCCAAAATCGCCCGCGAACACGCGTGTCGTCGCCGCCATGTCTGGTGGTGTCGACTCATCCGTGGTCGCTGCCCTGCTCGCTGCGCGCGGATATGACGTTATCGGGATCACGCTACAGCTCTATGATCATGGCGCCGCGATCGAAAAGAAAGGCGCCTGTTGTGCCGGACAGGACATTCATGATGCACGTAATGTCGCTGACCAGATCGGCATCCCGCATTATGTGCTCGATTATGAGAGCCGGTTCAAAGAACAGGTCATGGAAGACTTCGCTGACACTTATCTGTCAGGGGCGACACCGATTCCGTGCATTCGATGCAATCAGACCGTTAAATTCTCGGACCTGTTGCGGACCGCGAAAGATCTCGGCGCCGATTGTCTGGCGACTGGCCATTACATTCGCCGCGAGGATGGTCAGGCGGGCCCGGAACTCCACCGTGCCGCCGATGCCAGCCGGGATCAGTCTTACTTCCTGTTTGCGACGACATCAGAACAGCTCGACTATGTCCGCTTCCCCTTGGGCGATCTGCCGAAAACGCAGGTGCGCGAGCTGGCCGATCATTTCGCCCTGCCCGTCGCCGCCAAGCCGGACAGCCAGGACATTTGCTTCGTGCCGGAAGGGTCGTACGCGAACGTGGTTGAGAAGCTACGCCCTGGCTCCGGACGCGGCGGTGAGATTGTCCATCTGGATGGCCGCGTTCTCGGACAGCATGAGGGCGTGATCCATTACACAATCGGCCAACGCCGTGGACTGGGCGTCGCCACAGGCGAGCCGCTCTTTGTCGTCAAAATCGATGCGCCGGCGCGGCAAGTCATTGTGGGGCCGCGCGAAGCGTTGCTGACCGCAGGTCTGACCATGGAAGAGCTGAACTGGCTCGGGGATGGCACCCTGCACGATGCCTGTACGCGCGGCGAACCGGTCTTGGTGCGCGTCCGTTCGACACGAGAGCCGGCGCCCGGAAAGCTGGGCTTCCATGAAGAAGCGCCTGCCGTCTGGTTCGACGCACCGGAAGAAGGCGTCGCGCGGGGTCAGGCCAGTGTGCTCTATGATGCTGATGGATCGACCCGCATTCTTGGCGGTGGTTTTATCGCCTCGACAATCGCGGCGGATGAACGCCTGCGCTAGCGAAAACGGCGATCAGCTTCGTCGCGAAAAGCACCGATGATCCGCTCGATCGCCATTCTTGTATTGGTCCGTGCGAGCAAGCCAAGGACCGGGTTCTTGAAT
>JBCCZH010000336.1:0-3800 GCA_039188075.1 Pseudomonadota bacterium | reverse complement strand
TGGTAATCAGAAGTCCACCGTCTGGATGAAGTTCGACACAGAGGAAGTCCTGGGTGAAGTGCCGAACTCGCTGCTCGTGGCGCACGATCGTACGCGCGATGTGGCGGCAATCGCCAACCCCGATGGCCTGTTCACGTTCGCGCTGGGAGCGGATACCAGCCTCGTCGATCGCCTCACCATACCCTGGGCAGACTTTGAATATGCCGCCGTGGCATTGTCGCCTGTCTCAAATGAGGTCGCGGTCTGGAATGACGGCAATCTCAGCCTGTTCGATCTCGCAACCGGACAGGCGTCTGCGACCGAGATGCAAGGCTATACCGGTCCCGTTGAAGCCATCCTGTTTGAGCCGGATGGCCGACACTTTATAACGCTTGGGCGCGATGATGTTCTGACCCGCTGGTCGACAGCCCCCGAACACCGCCTGATCGAAACCATCATCCCGCCCCGCGATGAGCGTTTGAGCGAGTTGCCGGAGGTGTTCACGGGCCCATTGACCGGCGCAGCGGCCGGCTGGATCTATACCGGCAGTCTCGAGGCCCTGAGCACGGAACAACTTGATGTTCTGGTCCAGTTGCTGACCGATGCGCGACCACCAGAGCCCACCATTGCTGTGGCCGCCGCGACCGACGACGATGCAGATAGCGCACCCATGCAGCCCGCGCCGCGCGACGTGCTGGACATGTTCGATCGGCTCGAACCGACTTTGTATCAACCGATCTCGTCCATATCTCCCGACCATTTAGTCGTGGCGGCGCTGACGCAGGCGCAGCAGCTTCATCTACTCGATACCCGCACGCTTGAGCAGCTGGCGGAGAGTTCAACGCTCGGTGTGGTCTTCGCGGACATGGCTTTGCTCAGCCCGGACCGGTTGCTGGCTGTGACAGATCAGGGCGCCGTTTGGCAATGCGATCGAGAGGCGAGCACTCTGTCATGCCAGGCCTTTCCTGAACAACCACCCCGCACGAGCGTCAGGATCCTCGCGGCATCCGATGATCGCACGGCCTATGCCATTGGCCACGAGGAAATATCGCTGCTCAATTTGGAGACAGGAAGCCTGATCACCAATCTCGCCAAAGGCAGCGGGATCGGCGCGCCCGCAAGTGCGTCGCTGGACGAAAATGCGGACGTGCTCGCTTTCTCGAGCAGTCTTGGCTGCGTCGCTCTGTATGATCCGAACCTGGTCTTTCCGTTTGCCGGTGAATTGTGCCCGCCAGAAACCGACGCGTTTGCGATGAGCTCTGGCCTCGCCTTCAACGAGACGGGCGACATTCTGCTCACCGGTCATTCGAGCGGGATCATCTTGTTCAATCTCGCACCGGACGTGCTGATCGAGCATGCCTGTACGATCGCCAACCGCAATCTCTCCGCTTCGGAATGGTTGCGTTATATGGGTGACCGACCAGCGCGGCAGACCTGTTAAGGTCAATCAGACGGGCTCGAACTCTTTTTCCTTCTCGACCTCTTTCGGGGCAGATTCGCGCTTCCGGGTCTTTTCCGCGCGCGGCTTGGGCAGCAGACGGAACCGGGTCTGACACCAGGCAAAGCCGACGCCGACATCCAGTAAGGCGTCCGATCGCCCGCATGGACACATGAAGGGCATCACCCCCCAGACGCGATAGGTTTCGCCCTGAACCAGGGGCACCGGATCCCCGGTCACGTGATTAGGCGCCGCATTCACGCACAGCACCAGATCGCCAGCTCCAACATCATAAGACATGCTCATAAAATAACACAAAGACTGGCCTTCGCCTATAATTCCCGAACCAAATCATGGACGTCACCTCAACTTGCGCTAGGTCAACCAGAGCCGGGAACAGTACAGGATCAGTTGAGCATGAAGGACATTCGAAGCAGCGCAGGATCAATCCTGTCCATCATCGCGATCGTGATCTCTCTGTCCGCGCTCGGCGTCTCCGTGTTCGAAGTCACCTCCCTGAAGGATCAGCAAAAAGCCAGCGTCTGGCCATATCTGGAACTGACGCCGACCTATTCCAGTACCGGTTTCGAGATCAAAGTCGAGAATAAGGGCATCGGGCCAGCCCTGCTCGGCGATGTGAAACTGTTTCATGACGGGCGGCAATTGGCGACGATTGAAGACCTCGACGCCCTGATCCTGGCCACGATCGGTCCCGAGCGGGCCTTTTCCTATGATACCTATCGCGCGCGCGATGCCTCCAATTCCGTCCTGTCTCCTGGTGAAGACGTCACGCTGTTCGGCGTGCCCTGGACGGCCAATACGCGTGCCTTTGTCGAACAGACAGCGGTCAATTTCTCGGCCGAGGGCTGTTTCTGTTCAGTCTATGATGATTGCTGGACGGTCGCCAATAATCGCGTACCGGAACCGACCAAGGCGTGCCGCAACACATAGCGCGCGACCATTCCGCCAACAATTTGAACAGGTGAGCCAAGCCCCGTTGTGGCGGGCGGCAAGCTCAGCATGAGCGACGACCAATCGTTCGACGGGCACCAGGTCGCGAAGCAAGAGGCGAGTCGCAACTTTCTCGACCCTGTCCGCTACCAAGCCCGGCAAGTCTGTTATAACAACGCTCTAGCCGCATCGCGATCCGACCGCTGCGTCCAACCAAAGAGTGACTTCATGAAATATGTTTCGCTGCTCATACCGTTCATCCTGGGCCTGGTCGTGCTCTTGCTGAGCACCTCTCTGGCCGAAGCGGCGCTGCTCAACGCACTGGGACAGCTCATCCTGTTCGCCTTTGTAGTTTGCCTGCCGCTTTATCGCACAGGACGGATGTCCTATGTCGACATTGGCTGGCCGACCGGCATTGTGATTATCGGGCTCGTCGCCGTCCTGACCCTGAATGGCTACTGGCTTCGCAGCGCCGCGATTGGCGGCGTCTATCTGCTGGTCGGTGGACGCATGGCAATGATGGCGCTCGGGCATCTGGCCTCCAATGCCTTGAAGGAAGAACTGCCCCGTTATGCTTATCAAAGACGGCGTTGGGCGAAGACCGGCAAGGCCAACAAGATGCTGGCCGCCCAAGTCGAGGTGACCGCTCAGGGGGCGTTCAATGCCACCTTCCTTGCCTATCCTGCCTTTATCATCGCGGCGAATCCGTCGCCGGCGATCTCTCTTCTTGAATGGATCGGCCTTGCCATCTGGGCCGCCTCCTTTGCGTTTGAGGAAACCGCGGACCGGCAGAAGCGACACTTCATTCGGGCACAGAAAGAGGCCGGCATTCAGAACGGCGTCTGTGATGTCGGCCTCTGGGCCTGGAGCCGGCATCCGAACTATTTCGGTCAGTGGATGGGCTGGAATGGTGTCCTGATTGCGGCCAGCCCGTCCTGGCTGGCTCTGTATCAGGCCGAGTTCATTCTGGTCTGGCTGTCCCTCGGCCTGGGGGCGTTGATGGTGTCCTATTTCATGTACAATACGCTCGTCTTCTATTCCGGTGCTGTCCCGGCCGAGTATTACTCGGTTCGCAAACGCCCGGGCTTTGCCGACTATCAGAAGCGCACCAGCCGGTTTGTCCCGAAGCCGCCGCGCAAGGGAGATCAAAGTGACTGACATTCCACACCCTGACCTGTCCGACCGGCCGCGCGAGATGAGCTGCGAGCGCCTGATCCCGTCCACCCCTGCCGCTCTGTTCGACGCCTGGACGACAAAATTTGATCTCTGGTTCGCGCAGCCTGGAACCCTGACGCTCACGCCGCAAGCGGGCCAACCCTACTTCTTCTACAATCGCGACGATTGGGGTCGGCACCCACATTATGGCCGGCTTCTCAAAGTCCAGCCACATGCGCTGATCGAGATGACCTGGCTGACCGGCAATGGCGAACGG
>JBCCZH010000335.1:0-3801 GCA_039188075.1 Pseudomonadota bacterium | reverse complement strand
CTGTGTCCAAGAGGCGCGCAGCTGCGGCTTTGAAGGCGGCAGAGGTCAGCTTCCGGAGCGTTTCTTCGGGCCGGATGGTCGCGTCTATGACAATAGCGTCTCCTTGACCGACGGGGTCGATCGCACGCCTTTTGGGGACACCCTCACACCCGTCCTTACGGACTCGGACGGTTCGAACAAAATGAGCCACGGACACATGCATCATGGTCCCCACGCAAAGACATCTGCCGCGACCGACGAAGCGCGCGTTGACCTGTACACTCTGGAGGATGATCGCTGGCATGGCACGCTGACCCCTAACAGCCTGCTCCATCATAGCCCGGAAGGCGAAACCTATTTCGAGTTGAAGCTCCCGCAGCACATCTCGGATCGCGTTGGCAGTGTCGCATTTACTGTGAATGACGTCTTCGTGTTGAACGACAATAAGGCACCATTCCGATCTGTCGCGGATGTCTCTACGGCTGAGCGCACGGGCGTCTTGTTGAAATACGGCGAGAACCAGGTTCGTGCACGGCTGTACGAACAGGAAGACCTCGGCGGCTCATATCTCGGCGAAGTGACGGTCTCGTTTTCCGCGCACTAGCGATCGGGGGTTCCTATGGAACTCCTGCTGCGCCTCTGTTCGTTTGTGGCGGATAATAATCCGCAGCTGATCCAGCACTTGGAGGCTGGAATTTTTCAGGGTATCGCCATCAAAGATGGCAGTGAGGTCGCCGTGTCGGTCTTCATGCGGCTGCGTGAAGATCAGATCAATTAGCTGATGCCGATATCTGCGGCGAGCTCAGAAGTCTACGCGCGTCAGTTCCGCTCGGCACGGGCGGCATCTCGCAGGGGACCAAGTTTCGCAAAGTGCGCGATGCTGAGGATGATCAGCCCAAATATCCAGGGCAGAACTCGCCCCAGAACATCACCCGGCCCGGACTCCCAGAAAAACTCGAAGCCCAGCGAGGTGCCAAATCCGACCAAAACGGCGGTCAGGGCGATCTCTGCGGAGAATTGAAAATTCAGCGTTCGCGCGACGATGATTGGACCGAACGTGGCGCCCATCGCCACCCAGGCGAACAGCGCGCGATCGAAGATGGTCGATGGCACAAAGAAGGTCAGCCCGACAGCGGCGACACAGAGCACAAGAATCGACAGGCGCGATACCAGAACTTCCCGCCCTCCCATGAGTTTCCCAATCCCGACATCATGCGACACCGCCGCGCCGACGACCAGGAACTGGCTGTCCACGGTCGACATGATGGCCGACAAGGTCGCAGCCGCGACCAGCCCGCCGAGCAAAGCTGGCAAATAGTCGGATGCAAGTTGGAAGAACACACCTTCCGCCGGCGCTTCCGCCCCATATATTGCCCGCGCGGACAGGCCCAGCACTCCCATACCCGTATACACCACAGCGCCCCATCCAATTGCGACGCCGGCACCATACAGGCGCGCTGTCCGGTCCCGGGTCGCCATGATCCAGGACACCAGGTGTGGTTGCCCGAGGGCGCCAAATCCCGTCGCCGAGAGCCCCAGCACGAACCCGATTGCGATCCAGCCTGTGCGTCCGCCAAAGGCATCCGTGTACCCGTCCGGCGCGGCGGCGATGCCTTGTGAGATGCCTTCAAGTCCACCCGCCGCAAAAAACGCGACGGTCGGAAGGATAATGGCGACACACGCCATCAGAATGCCTTGCATTGTGTCGGTGATCGACACGGCAAAGAAGCCGCCCAGGAAGGTGTAGATCAGGATGATGGCAGCGCCAAAAATTACCCCGGTATAGAGGTTCATGTTGAACAGATCCGCGAATGCGACGCCGGCCCCCTGAAACTGCGCGGCAATGAAATAGGCATAGCAGAAACAAATGATCAGAGCCGACAGAATGCGGATGATTCTCGCCAGTCTTCCTTGCGCATTCTCGACCACAAAATCGGTGAGCGTGAGGTGATTTTTCTCGCGCGAGACTCGTTGCAGCATATCGCCCGAGAACAGCCAGATCACACCATATCCAACCAGGATTCCAGGGACCATCCAAAGCGCCGATGGACCTGCGGCATAGACAAATCCGGAAAAGCCGAGCAACACCCATGCCGATGAGCTCGAGGCGGCGTAAGCCAGGCCAGCCACCCAGGGACCGAGAGAGCGTCCGCCAAGCAGAAAATCCTCTTGCGATTTCGCTTTGCGAACGGCCCACACCCCAACCGCAACAAGAACCGCATTATAGAAGATGAAAGAGATCAGCGCGAACGCATTATCCATGAAGCCCTACTCCCCGGCGAAGCTCAATCGCTTGCTTTACCGCTTAGTGCGGAGATCACAAGATCTGGCAAAATTTGCAGATCCTGGATCCAGATGGTCTTATGATCGAAATCGTAGACGTCGCCCGATAATCTGGAGCCTCGAATGAAACTTTTGCCTGTGATTGCCGCTTGTGCCCTGCTCGCGACGGCCTGTGTATCCGATGGCATCGCCCAGAGCGCAACAGCGCCCGAACCTGCCGCAAACCTCGCTGAGACACCCGCGCATGGCGTCGTGCTCAAGACAACGGCCCTCCCGGCGATCAAGCAAGGATACGTGAACACGCCTGAAGGACAGATCCACTATTGGGAAGCCGGGCAAGGCCCAGCGCTCATATTGTTGCATCAGGCGGGATCCTCATCTGAGGAAAATGCCGGCCTCGTCGAATACATGGCCGATCAGTATCGTCTCGTGAGTTTTGATTGGCCAGGCCATGGCATGTCCGACGACCCGACCCAGGAATTACTGATCGACGATTACACGCAAAGCGCCATCCACGTGCTCGATCATCTGAACATTGAGACGGCGCACATTTTTGGCAATCATGGCGGCGCCTTGTTGGCTATGAACATTGCCTGGAAACACCCTGAACGGGTCGACAGGATCATTCTTTCCGGCACGAGCGGCGTCAAGGACATGGAAGCCGTTCAGGAATTCTCTGACAATCTCGGACTCGACGAGATGAACCGGATTGACCGCGAGGGCGTTTCACTTTCCGAAGCTTGGGGGCGGTTCACGAATTACATGCCAAATTCGGAACCTGGCGAAGTCCTGCTGGCTTACATGAACAATGTCACCGTGCGCGTCAGACCATATGATGCACATTATGGCGTGCTTAAATTCGATCGACGTCCGGCGCTCAAGGCCATCAAGGACAAGAAGATCCTGTTGATGCAGGCCGAGAATGATCCGTTTGTTTCAGATCAGGAAATGCTGCTCGATATTCTTCCCAACGCGGAAAGAACTGTTATCGAAAATTCCGGTGTCTTCATGCTGTTCGAAGCCCCTGAAGAGACGGCCGAGGCGATTTTGCGGTTTCTTGCGAAACCAAGCCCGTAAGGCGATGCAGGGCGTCCTTCAGCAAATATAGAACCGTTCGCCTCGCAGCCGATCCTGATACCGATCCAAAACCTCAGCGCCCGCCAAACATCGCCTTGATGGCGGTATAGTCTTCCATCGTGTCGAGTTCCGCCCAGGTCATACCTTCGATCGAGTATGTGGACACGGGCGTATCGGTCTTTGCCAAGGCATCAATTGCGCTCAGGAACCAGGCTTGCACGCCGTCGCCCGTACGCATCATCTGATGCAGCTTGTTGCGGAACAGGTCGGGACCATTCCGCATGAATCTGAGAAAGCCGATCGACTCGCCGTGCGTTTCATCCGCGCCGAGGGTCTTGCCAATCGCGGTCAGCGCCGTCCCGTTCAATGAGACTTTCATATCATCTGAATCATAGTCCGGCTTCTTGTCGATCGTGACCTGAATATCGCTGACCGGGCTCTCAATCACCTTCCTGGCCAGCG
>JBCCZH010000334.1:0-3813 GCA_039188075.1 Pseudomonadota bacterium | reverse complement strand
GTCCGGCATGTCGGGTCCTGTCGACGTTTATAGTCGCCCGTGCAGACCATGCGCAGCCCTTTCCACTCGACCACGACCTGCGCGGATCCGAGAATGTGCCCAGCCGGAGCCAGCCAGACCGTGACGCCATTGATCTCGACCGTTTCGCCAAAAGCCAAAGCCTGCCGGCTCGCCGTGAAAGCCTCCCCATAGCGCGCAGCCATAATGTCCAGGGTTTCTGCCGTCGCCAGGACTGCGCCATGACCGGCTCTTGCATGGTCGGCATGGCCATGCGTGATCACGGCCCGGTCAACCGCGCCGCGCACCGGGTCGATGTAGAAATCCCCAGGCGGGCAATACAGGCCCTTTGGCGTTTCATGCAGAAGCAGATCGGGACGGATCATACCCGTCATATATCGCGTTTCCGCGCCACGAACACTGCCGCATTTCCGCCGCTTGCGGGGTTTAGGCAAACAGGCCTATTGATCCGTAGAGAGACCATTCGGAGGAAAGTATAATGCGTCGTCTTGCTGCTCTGGCCGCTGGCCTGACCCTGGCTCTATGCCCGATCGCCACTGCGCAGGATTATGCGCCGAGCGACACGACCAAGCGTGCACTGGCCGCCGGATACAAGGCCCTGTTCACTTGCAGCGGCTATTTCGGCGCCGGACAGTCGCTGGCCGAAATTCAGGAAAATGAGCTGTCCGGCATCTATGTCGACTATCGGCCGCTGATGGAGCAGGTCGGAAACGCGACAATTGATGAGAATACAACATCCGTCCTGGTCGCATTTGACGGCGCCCTGCCCCCAAGGACGGCCGCCTGGCGTCCCGGCATTGGCTGTTCACTCCTGCCCGTGGGCGCTTCTCCGGACATGACCGCCTGGCTACCCAGTTTCACCAATATGCCCAGCCTCGACGCACCGGACAATTCCACAGCGCTGGGCGACAATGTCACCCTGACCGAAAATACGTTCGCGCTCGACCTGCTCGGCGTGCCGGTCAGTTTCGCCTTTGATGGCAATACCTATGGCGAAGGCACCCGAACGAGTGCCGTCCTCGTTCTGCACAAAGGCCAGATGGTGGCCGAGCAATATGCGCGCGGCATCGACCGAACAACCCCGCAGCGCACCTGGTCGGTGGCCAAATCGCTAACCTCGAGCATTATCGGCGCTGCGGTCTATGAAGGGATTCTCGGGCTCGATAATGAGGCGGTCCTGGCCGACTTCAACAAAGGCGGCGACCCGCGGCGGCAAATCACGCTCCGCCATGTCCTGAACATGGCGAGCGGTCTGGAATCCAATGATCCCGGCTCACGTACTGATCGGCTCTATTTTGGTGGCGCCAGCATCCTCGACACGCTGGCGCATCGGTCGCTGGAAGCCTATCCAGGCACGCGATTCAAGTATTCCAATGTCGACACACTGATCGCCATGCGGGCCCTGCGTGAGGCGCTGAATGATGACAGCCGGTATCGCGCATTTCCCTATACAAATCTGCTGCACAAGATCGGCGCCCGGCACACCGTGCTGGAGACTGACTGGCATGGCGATTACATGTCCTCGTCTCAGGTCTGGATGACCGCCCGGGATATGGCCCGTCTGGGTCAGCTCTATCTTCAGGACGGCATGTGGGGCGGCGAGCGCCTGCTGCCGCAAGGTTGGATCGACTTTGTGACGACCCCGGCTGAAGCTCAACCCGATGGCGATTATGGCTATGCCGGGTCTTTCTGGCTGATTGGCGGCGTTGATGGAGCCCCAGCCGATGCATTCGCAGGACTCGGCAATCGCGGCCAGCACCTCGTCATAGTCCCGTCGCGAGAGCTGGTCATTGTCCGCCGCGGCTTTGATGTCGCTGGCGAACCCCCTTTTAGGATCACCAAATTGACTGCCGATATCGTCGCCACGTTCGATGCCGCGGAGCGCGCGCGTCTGGCTGCGGAAGCTGCCGAGGCCGCTGCGCTGGAACTGGAACCGGCAAACTAGCCGACCGGGTCAAGCAGTTTCGTAATCCGTCGCGTGACGGTTTCCTCAAAGCTCTGCATCATTGCCGAGCCCTTAATGTCCATGCTGAACTGTTCGACATAGGTCCGCCCGTCTGGTGCGCGGTCGCAGGAGGCGTTCATTTCGAACCGGTTGATCTTGGCGACCATGGCCGGCTTATAGGGCTTTGGCAGAACCATATTGAAGGCCAGAACTGACCCGTCGCTCTTGTCCAGCGTAACGGTGCCGTTCAGCTGTTTCATCATTTTCTTTTCATTCTTGTCCGCATCCGCTTCCGGTGTCGGCGTGAAGGCATAGGTGACTGTGCTGTCGTCTTCGGACGTTGCGGTCGCATCGGTCGGCACCATTTGCGCAAAGTCCGCACACCAGATGTCGCCATCTGTCTCAGCTTCCATGTCGGCGATACCGTCCCGAAACTCCTTGCTCCACTCGCTTTCGGCGGGTGCGTAAATCTCGATCCGCTCCCCTTCCGGCTTGCTCGGGTCGATCAGGCCATTGGCGGTGACATCCGTGTCGGAATAGCTCATCTCATAAGCATAGACCGGGCCGTCCTTGGACAAGCCTCGCATCATTTCGAGGACTGGATCAGCCGCAGCTGGAAGAGAGAAAGAGAGCGCGAACGCAGCGAGCGCGAGGGGACGTGACATGGAAACTCCTAAATTTATCAGCCTTACAAACCCGGTTCAGGCTGAATGTCAGATGAAAATTATGCAATTCCAGAGCAGAATGCGCTAGATCGATTTCAATGCCGGACACGCTGACCCCTCCCTACAGTCTGCCCGCGCGGTTTGACGACTGGTTCGCCGCGCGCGACTGGGCGCCGCGGGCGCATCAATTGGCGCTGACCGAAACAGCCTTGCGAGGCGATAGCGCGCTGCTCATCGCGCCAACTGGGGGTGGCAAGACTCTGGCAGGCTTTCTTGCCAGTTTGATCGAGCTGTCTGGCAAGGCACAGCGCAATACTGACCGACCCGCCTTGCACACGCTCTATATCTCGCCGCTCAAGGCCCTGGCGGTGGATGTTGCGCGCAATCTGATGACGCCGGTTGAGGAAATGGGGCTCGACATCAAGATCGAAACCCGCACCGGCGACACACCGGCACATAAACGCCAGCGTCAAAGACGAACGCCGCCCGATATCCTGCTGACCACGCCGGAACAGTTGGCCCTGTTCATCGCCTCTGATCATGCGGCGGAATTCTTCGCGGACCTGAAATGCGTCATCATTGATGAGATCCACGCGATTGCGCCCAGCAAACGTGGGGACCTGTTGAACCTCGGACTGGCGACCCTGTCAAAATGGGCGCCGGCTTGCCGGTTCATCGGGCTGTCGGCCACGGTTCATGAACCCGCTGTGCTGCAATCCTGGCTCAGCGTGCGGGGTGACAGGCCGGATCTGATCATCGCTGAGGGCGGCGTTCACGCCGATGTCGACATCCTGATTTCGGATGAACGCATTCCCTGGTCAGGTCATTCCGGCCGGTTCGCTGTGGGCGAAGTATATGAGCAGATCAAGGCCGCTCAAATGTCGCTGATCTTCGTCAATACGCGGTCGCAAGCCGAAGTCCTGTTTCAGGAATTATGGACCGCGAATGAGGACGGCCTGGCGATTGCGCTGCACCACGGGTCGTTGGCCAAGGAGCAGCGACGCAAGGTTGAGGCGGCCATGGCGGCCGGCAAGCTGAAAGCGGTGGTCTGCACCTCGACGCTGGACCTTGGAATTGACTGGGGCGAGGTCGACCTGGTTATCCAGATGGGCGCCCCGAAAGGGGCAGCCCGCCTGATCCAGCGGATCGGCCGTGCCAATCACCGCATGGATGAAGCCAGCCGAG
>JBCCZH010000333.1:0-3823 GCA_039188075.1 Pseudomonadota bacterium | reverse complement strand
TTTGGCTGGGGCGGACGCTTTGCCGACGCCATGCTGGCGGCAGGCGCCAATCCAGGCAGCAGCGAGTTTTCAACCATTACAAGTCTCGGCAATGAGCTATTCCTGACCGGCGCCGATGCCCGGCCCTATCAAATCGGACTGGACGGTGCGCCGGAGATCGATGCGTTGAACTTTTTCGCCAACGATGATGGCTCCGGCACACAGTCCGAGATCTATGAAAAGCTGCGTGATCACTTTGAGGCGATGGATTTTGACAGCTCCAACCTGATCGATCGCGATATTGCCAATGCTATGCGCACGGCCTTGACCACGAACGAAACCTTCAATGAAGCCTTTGAATCCATTCAGCCTTTTGCAACGGAATTTCCAGGCAACTTCCTCGGCCAGCAATTGCAGGCGGTCGCCAATACAATTGCCATTCGCGATGCGCTACTGGTCAATCGCCAGGTTTTCTTCGTGGCCATTGGCGGATTCGATACGCATTCCAATCAGGCCAATGACCTGCCTGGCTTGCAAAGTGAAATTGATGGTGGGGTCGTGGCCTTCTATCAAGCCATGCAGGAACTTGGACTCGGCTCTGACGTAACCCTGTTCACGGCGTCAGACTTCGGGCGCACGCTGGCGATCAATGGCGATGGCACAGATCATGGCTGGGGCAGTCACCATTTCGTCATTGGCGATGCGGTGCAAGGCGGACAGATCTATGGCGATATGCCGCCTTATGATCTCGGTCACGATCAGGATGCGGGCAGCGGTCGTTTGATCCCGACCACATCTGTGGAACAGTTTGCCGAACCCCTTGGTCGCTGGTTTGGATTGAATGATGCGGAGATCGCGGCAGCGCTGCCGAATCTGGGCAATTTCAGCGGTGGACCGAGTTTCGTTTAATGGGTCCAGGGCTGTTTGCGATTGGCGGCGAAATTCTCTGAATAGGATTTCACCAGACGCTTCACGTCGCGCGCCTCTTCAACCGAGAAGGTCAGGCCTTCGCGCTTGGCATAGGCAATCGCCTGCTCACGGCTGTCAAAGTGCAATCGGACCTGGCCGGTTGTATCATCAATACTGGTCCAGCCCATGACCGGGTCACTGGAACGATTTTCACCGGAGACGAATTCGAGCACCCAATCCTTGGTCTTGCCGCGGCCAGATTGCATGGCAGTCTTCGCAGGCTTGTAGATACGGGCATCCATGTAGACCATCTCCGAAAGAAGAAACTGGTCGGAGCGATAGGATTCGAACCTACGACCCTCTGGTCCCAAACCAGATGCGCTACCAGACTGCGCCACGCTCCGGCCTGCCGGTATAACGTCGGTTTTTCGGGTTTCAACCCTGTTTTTTCCGTCTGCGCAGTGTTCGGAATGTCGCATCGGCGCGGGCCGCGAGTTTCTTGCCATCAATCATCAGATCCGCCGTCACCTGGACCAGATCATGCGCGTTGCTGATGACGCGCGGGTGCGCTTCGAGCCAATTGTGCAGCCGCACGGTTTCGAGAAAGTGCAGGCTCAGTTTCAGCGTCACCGAAGCGCGTCCGGTTTCAGCCCAGACCGCCATGGCGAGAGACCGGTCCGCAAAGGCGCTGGCCATGCCGCCGTGGAGAAAGCCCATACTGTTGCAATGGCGGTCGAGGACGAACAAGCCACTCCGGACATCGCCTTCGCCGCTCGCCTCATAGACCGGGCCATTGTGGTTCGAAAACGCGCCGCGGGACTTTGAAATCGCAAAGCCGTCCGGCACAATCAGATGTGCAGGCAGGTCCTCTTCGCGCATTGTGGCCTATTCTGCCGGCGTTTCGGCGTCGACATTGTCAAACAGAGGATGCTGAACCGTATCCCCCGGCAGGATGCCGAGGTCCGCGGCCTGGCCGCCATTAATCTCCAGCACCGCTCGAACGGGCACGCCGGGCGAGATCGTGCGCAGTGAGCCCGGCACTGTGTTGCGCGCGATCATTTCAATGCTGCCATCCTCGGCAATGAATAACATGTCCAATGGAATCAGCGTGTTCTTCATGAACATTGAAGGTTCGCGCGGCGGGTTGAAATCAAACAACATGCCTTTGTCCGCATCGAGACTTTCCCGCTCCATCAGACCAAAGCTGATCTCATCGCGATCATTCGCGACTTCAACGGTGAAGGCATGCGTGGAATCGGCGCTGACAATACTGAGCGGGGTGACTTCCATTGGATCGGCGAGCGCCGGACTGGAAAGCGCCGCAAACCCGGCGATGAGCGTAAGAGAAATCCGTTTCATGGCTCTTGTCTAGCTGTGGGAATTGCAGGTCGCAAGCAACAGGCTCAGGCCGAGGCTATTTTTTCACGACAATGACATTTTCGCCCTTTTGACCACGGCCAGCGACAATGTTGAGCTCCGCGCCAGGTTCCAGCGAGTCGATCCCGGCTTTGCGCAGGACTGAAATATGGACAAATATGTCGGCCGCATCATTCGGGCGATTGACGAAGCCAAAGCCTTGCGCGGCATTGAACCACTTCACGATAACGCGTTCATAAACAATGGCTTCGCCCTGATCGCGCATCACGGAGGCTTTCGGGCGATCCATTTCGATAATGTTCAGAACCTGCCAGCCGCGTTCGCGCTCGACAATGTCGCAAACGATCCGGGCGCCTTCATCTGCGGCGCTTTCGCCGAAGGCGCGCAAGCATGAGACGTGCAGCATCACATCCTGATTCAGGATCACGCCCTCAACGGATTCGGGCACCACAAAACCATAGCCCTTGACCGTATCAAACCATTTGACACGACCAATCAGGCGCACACCTGACTCTGCACTCAATTTCGCTACCTGTTCAGCCGCGTTACTCATGGGCCCACCCCCAATTCCGCATTTTGTTAACCTTACAGGCGCGCGCTGTCACGCGCCTTTGGTCAGCGAACGGACAGAAAATCAATCTGGCGTGGTAAAAGAGGCACTCTGAGACACAAATAAAGACATGCCGCAAACGTTGAGACCCCGAGTATAGATGATTAAGGATGTTCATGATGCAAGACGAACTCGAATACCTGTTTCATGTCCACAAAACGGTGCCTTTATGGCGTTTGGTGATTGCCAGATCAAAAGGATTTCCGCCTGAAACCACTGCCGAGGAATGGCGATTTACGCGCGCCCGGACCGCTGATGATACGAATGTTGAAGTGCGTGAAATGATCGACGCGGAGGGTTACAGTCTGTTCAAAGTTGGCGGCACATTTGCCGATATCGAGCGAGATCGCCGCGCCGGTTCGAAAAACTAACTGAGAAAAGTGGCACTCCCTAGGGGAATCGAACCCCTCTTTCCAGGTTGAAAACCTGGCGTCCTAACCGATAGACGAAGGGAGCGCGCGGTTCGAGAGGCGGATATATACAAGCGTTTTTTGCGCTTGCAACCTTCTTTGGCGGCAAGGATGCAATTTTTGCAGCTTGAATGCGGGTTTCGTGAGGATCGCAAATTGTTCAGCGCGCGCGACCCGATCGCCGGGCGGATGGTTTCCTCGCAATTTGGTATGGGTCTTGAGACCTGCATCCTGAGCTTGGCGAAGGATCGGGGGTCGGGCTTGCTGGAAGCCCCGCCTCGTCCTTCGTCAGGCTCAGGATGAGGCGTTCGGGAGATTTTGGGAGAGGACTAGCCTGGATCGAGGCGTGCCCGGGTCCGATTGTCCCGGGCTTGACCCGGGATCTCGGGCCGCAAGACCGGAAGCTGCGAGGGAGATCCCGGATCAAGTCCGGGACGGTCGGAGATGAGCGAAATGGCACGTTCGAAGACCTGCGGGCACAAGTCCTCGACATCACCTGGCGCGTAGAACCGCGTATCCAGATCATAGGCTGCAAAGT
>JBCCZH010000332.1:0-3823 GCA_039188075.1 Pseudomonadota bacterium | reverse complement strand
GCAGACGATCCGCGCGCGGCGATCACCTGGCGGCAATGGCTGACCATGACGGATGGGCTCGACTATAAAGAGATCAATGCGACAGGGCTCGCGGACAATGATGTCGTGAATATGATGTATGGACGCGGCAAATATGATGTGCTGGCTTATGTGGAGGAGGAATTGCCGCGGATCCATGAGCCGGGGACGCATTGGAACTATTCGACGGCGGCGTTTCATTTGGTGAGTTGGGCTTTGCTCGAAACCACCAGATTGAAGCAGCCCACTTTAGAAAGACCAGAACGTACACAAGAGACAATCCTGCCAGACACCAAAGATCTGATGGTCGCATGTTGGAAGCGATTCAATGAAGCACCAGTTGAAGCTGTTATCGGCTCAGATAGGATGTTTCTTTATGAAGGGCCGTGCGCGTTCATGCGGGTATCGGAGTTGTTCGATTTGATCGGTATGAACGCCCAACCTGAGTTCGACGCGTCCGGTACTTTCCTCGGCGGCTCCCTCATCTGGGCCTCTGCCCGCGACTTCGCCAAGTTCGGCTATCTCTATCTCCGCGATGGCGTCTGGGACGGAGAACGCCTGCTACCCGAGGGTTGGGTCGATTTCGCCCGCACCAAGACGCCTGCGGACAATGCCAATATCTATGGCGCCGGGTGGTGGATCACCGCCTATGGCGAAGACCGCTCGCATCCACAGAACGCCAATTCGCCGCCCTGGGACGCGTTCCATGCCGGCGGACATGAAGGTCAGACGATCTGGATCGTGCCGAGCAAGGACCTGGTCATCGTCCGGCTCGGTCTGATGAGCAATGCCGGCGCGAACTGGGAAGCTCTTTATGAGTGGAACCAGAAAATCGCGCGGGCATTCCCGGATGTTGAAGAGTGATTCGTTATTCCGAATCACTTTCCGATCGTCCCGGGCAAGCGGGGCGCGACCCGGGATCTCTGGCAATCCAGGTCGGGACTCGTCGCACGAGGTCCCGGCTCAAGGCCGGGATGGTCGGCAATTGGGCGTGGGATAACAGGTCTGGTGCCCGCGCATGCTCAACCTACTACATATAGTAGGTCGCCCATTTCGCGTCGAAATCGCTACCAAAACTACTGCGCGTTGTGTGGGCAGTGATTCAATCCGCCGAAAGATCAATTCGTTAAAAAAAACAAGAGACCTGGTAACCTATTTTTTTGCAGCAAAACCAGTGCGCTTGATCCCCTAATAGGTACGGGCATGGAGGGGTAAAATTAACCACCCATTAATCACTTATCCACCACCAAAATGACGATTCTGCGACAGAGCCTGTTGACCTCTCGTTAACCTTACAGGCACAATATGTTGTGTGAGGGCTGATTTGAAACACTGCATATGGCGGTTTTTCTGATTCATTCCTATATGTGATGGGCCTTTTGCAAGGGGTAAGACAATATGGCAGGCACCAACGAAGCAACACTCGCGAAAGCGGTTCCAAATCAGGACGCGCAATCCGGCGCACCCGAACTGCGAGTCGTGCCAAGCGTACAGATGGATCGGTCGCGTGATTCGCTGCTGACCGAGTTTGGCAAAGTGACGTTGGAAGACCGCTATTTGCTGCCCGGTGAGTCCTATCAGGACATGTTCGCGCGCGTCTCGGAAGCCTTTGCGGATGATGCCGATCATGCCCAGCGTCTTTACGACTATATGTCGAAACTCTGGTTCATGCCGGCGACGCCGGTTCTGTCGAATGGCGGCGCGGATCGCGGCCTGCCAATTTCCTGCTTCCTGAACCAGGTTGGCGACAGTCTCGACGATATTGTTGGCACCTGGACCGAGAATGTCTGGCTCGCATCGAATGGCGGCGGCATCGGCACCTATTGGGGCAATGTCCGCTCAATTGGCGAGAAAGTCGGCAAAAGCGGACAGACCAGCGGCATTATTCCCTTCATCCGCGTAATGGATTCCCTGACGCTCGCGATCAGCCAGGGCTCGTTGCGCCGTGGCTCGGCGGCCTGCTATCTGGATGTCCACCACCCGGAAATCGAAGAATTCCTGGAAGTCCGGAAACCGTCCGGTGACTTCAACCGCAAATCTCTGAATCTGCACCATGGCATCAACATCACCGATGCCTTCATGGAAGCGGTCAAGAATGATGACGAGTTCGAGCTTCTGTCGCCGAAATCCGGTGAGCCATTGCGCAAAGTGAATGCCCGCAAGATCTGGCAGAAGATTCTCGAACTGCGCATCCAGACCGGCGAGCCCTATTTGCTGTTCACCGATACCGTGAACAATGCCATGCCGGCGCACCAGCGTCAGCTCGGCCTGAAAGTGACGCAGTCCAATCTGTGTTCTGAAATCACCCTGCCCACCGGGATCGATCATAATGGTGAAGACCGCACGGCGGTTTGCTGTCTGTCGTCCCTGAACGCTGAAAAGTTTATGGAGTGGAGCAAGCACGAGACCTTCCTGGAAGATGTCTATCGCTTCCTCGACAATGTGCTGCAGGACTTTATCGACCGGGCGCCGCCGGAAATGGCGCGGGCCGTCTATTCGGCCAAGCGGGAACGCTCTGTCGGTCTCGGCCTGATGGGCTTCCATTCCTTCCTTCAATCGCTGAACCTTCCCATGGAAAGCGCGATGGCCAAGGTGTGGAACGAAAAGATGTTCAAACATATTCGCCAGGGCGCGGATGCGGCTTCCGTGAAACTCGCGAAAGAGCGCGGCGCCTGCGAAGATGCGGCGGAAGCCGGCATGATGGCCCGTTTCAGTCACAAAATGGCGGTCGCGCCAACCGCGTCGATCTCGATCATTTGTGGTGGCACCAGTGCTGGCATCGAGCCGATCCCGGCCAATGTCTACACCCACAAGACCCTGTCCGGATCATTCACGGTGAAGAACAAGTATCTTGAGCAAGTGCTCGAGAATAAGGGCGAGAATACCGATGAGGTCTGGACCTCGATCCTGGAGCATGAAGGGTCTGTTCAGCACCTCGATTGTCTGGACGAGCACGAGAAGTCGACCTTCAAGACCGCATTTGAAATCGATCAGCGCTGGATCATCGAACATGCCGCCGATCGCACGCCGTATATTTGCCAGGCGCAATCGCTGAACGTGTTCCTGCCCGCTGATATCAATAAGTGGGACCTGCACATGCTGCATTGGACGGCGTGGGAAAAAGGCGTGAAATCGCTGTATTATTGCCGGTCCAAATCCGTTCAGCGCGCCAGCTTTGCCGGTGCAGACGACAAGGAAGCGAGCATGGCGGGCATGGAAGTGCCAAACACCGACTATGATGAATGCCTCGCGTGTCAGTAAAATAAAACGCCGATTCGCGTTACTGAGCCCCGCTAATCTAGCGGGGCTTTTGCTTGAATCGTCCTGAAATCGGCGAATCTGTTGTTGGTTAATTTAAGTATAACTCAACGCGAAAGTGCGCCCGCTTGGCGAAAAGGTGACAAAAAAGGCGCAAAAACCAACAAAGATGAAAAAAAATCTAGCATCGATTAACTGAGTTTCACGAGCGTTTTTCCCGCTGTGACCCTAAGAAATACTGGCATTTTCACATTTTCGTGATCCTGAGATGATTAAGATTCGGGACCCGAAACGGATTCGCCTGCTCGAATCGTTCATGTTAGGGTAACGATCATAAGTCAGCTTCGGGGAAACAGGGAGCTGACTGAATGAAAGGCGTGGGATCGATGATTGTTGCTAGTGCATCAATGATAGCCGCGATGGCATGTCAGACCTGTGTTCACGCGCAAGAGAACATCGGGCCTCAGATTGACAATGCCACGATTATCGCAGCCAGCCGCTCGCTCGGCGAGCGCTCGCGCACGCGCGTCAATCTGGTCTATACCGG
>JBCCZH010000331.1:0-3829 GCA_039188075.1 Pseudomonadota bacterium | reverse complement strand
GCTCATGTTATCAGCAAGGGCTTTCGCGACGGCGCCGGTGATCTGGACTAAAGCCCGAGACTAGGCGAGGCGCGAAATTTCTTCCCGCAGGCGGTTGTCGCCATCCGTGGTGATTTTCTCGAGCACCTTGACCCGATCGCGCAAGCGCAAGACTTCGCGCTCAAGGTCTTCCATGCGCAATTTGGTCTCTTCATCGGCCGTCGAATTGGCGCGCGTTTCGATCCAGGTTTTGATGACGCCGGCACCAACCGCAATCAATACGATCAGCACGACCATTGTGAATGGACTGTCGATATCCATGGTTCTTTTTATCCTGACGTTTTATCGTTATTCGATATATACAGGCTTTTATCAGAAACGCAAGGGATTATCGTCCCGTTGATCCAAAACCTCCGCTGCCGCGATCGGTCTCGTCCAGCGACTCAACTTCCTGCCAGACCAGGCGGGTGACAGGGGCCAGCAGCATCTGCCCGATCCGCTCGCCGCGCGCGATGGTGAAGGCCGTGTCGCCATGATTGATCAGGATGACTTTCAGCTCTCCACGATAATCACTATCGATCGTGCCCGGCGAGTTGAGACACGTAATGCCATGCTTGGCCGCCAGACCGGAGCGCGGCCGCATCTGGATTTCATAGCCTTGCGGGATGGCGACGCTGAGCCCCGTCGGCACCATGGCGCGGGTTCCAGGGGCGAGCACGATCGGCGCATCATCCGGAACCGCAGCGCGGACATCCATCCCGGCGGCGCCAAGCGTTTCATAAGCTGGAAGGTCGAGGCCCTCAAAATGGGTCAGCGGTTTTACCGCAACAGTCACATCAGTCATGGTCCCGCAAAGCGCCGGAGTCGGGGGCGGGAGTCAAGGGTTGTGACTTCTGACTGTGCGGGGAGAAGCTTGGAATGCCCCAGGAAGGATACTTACCATGTCTGCTTTGGGTCAGGAGGAGACGAAAGCCGTTGAGTTGATGTCCACTGTGACGCCGAAAACGGACAATTCGAAATCCGCTATCAGGATTGCGGCATCTTCAACGCAGCAGGAAGTTCCTCAACTCGACCTTTCGCCACTTGCAGGTGCTAAAGTAGAATCAAGAAATCCACTTTGTTGATGACCCAGCGATTTGCCAATTATCCTCGACCCTCTCCAACAATACAAATTCCCCGGCACCACAGAGACCGCCGCAATAATGTTCCATATAGAACAAAGCAAACTGCTGATCGTCCGAGAACCCGACACGTGAAACACGAGCTAGCATTAGGTGAGTCACCATGCCATCGCCAACTGGATCAGAATCCGGGTCGTTGTCGAGTAGCTCTTGAAATTGCCCTGCGAAGAAGCGAGGCGGATGTTCTAGTCTGTCGAAACACTTTACAAGTGAAGTCACGTCAGACGTCCGGACAGGCGCGAAGAATCCGCTCGTGTCTACTTCAAATTTTTCGACGATGGGGCGCTCAAAAGTGGAACCATCAAGCCCCAGGGTGATCTCTTCGAACTCACCCGTCTCGCGTAGAAAACTAGATGGAGCTTCAACTTGAGTGCCAAATCGGTCGACTGAATTGAAGGAAATAGTTTCAGGCTCGAAGAAAAATCGATTCTGAGCATCGCTTAGCGCATATATGGCTTCGTATACGCGGCACTCCTCATCCTTCACGTGCCTTGGCGCAGCGTTCCACTCAGATAGTGCGACCATCAAGGTCAAAATCAGAGCGCCGATGCTTAAGGCCAGCCAAGTTTTTTTGAACATGAATGCTGCCTCCTTACAAAAATAGATGTGCCGATCGGAAACCTACAATTCAAGGTCGTCCCGACAACTTGTTAGTCTGCTTTGACGCCGAAAGCAGACATCCACATGGCCTCATCCTAAGACGTCGCAAAAAACCCATCCCTCTTCCCTCCCTCCATTCTGAGTCTATGCTCCTCGCAAACCCAGATCAGGAGCCTTCATGACCCGGTGGACTTTCAGCACGCTCGCACTCGCCCTCACTTCGTTCGGCCTGTTTGGCCCCCTCGCCTCGGCCCAATCCGCCCCGGATTCTCAAGCCTTTGACCAGGGCCGCGTGGTCACGGGCGAACACGCTGTCCTTCCCTATCGCGATCGCATCGCGCCCGAGAATGCGATGACGCGCGATCGGCTGGAGAATCTATTGCCCGAGCTGATGGCCGAAACCGGACTCGACATGTGGTTGGTGATCAATCGCGAATATGCCGAGGACCCGGTCTATTTCGCGCTCGTCCCACAACCCGCTTTCGCTGCGCGCCGGACCACGATCCTGGTCTTTCACCGTCATGCGGACGGGTTCGACATGATGACCGTCAATCGCTATCCGCTTGGCGAGCCGTATCAGGCCGTCTGGGAAGGCGGCGACCTCGACGAGCAATGGGCGGCGCTCGGCGCCCTGATTGCCGAGAAAGACCCTGAGACGATCGGCATCAATGTCTCCGCTGACTGGCCCGTCGCAGACGGGCTGACGCATGGCCTTCACGAGAAGCTGCTCACCGTCTTACCGAACCATCTGCAAAACCGCCTGGTCAGTGCCGAAGATCTTGTCATTCGCTGGATCGAAACGCGCAGCGCTGACGAGATGGAAGCCTACGGCCATGCCGTCGGCCTGGCCCGTTCCGTGATCTCCGAGGCCTTTTCCTCGCGCGTCATCACGCCCGGCGTCACGACAACGGATGATGTCGCCTGGTACATGCATCAGCGGTTCCAGGACCTGAACCTGCAGCCCTGGTTCCATCCCTATCTGAACATTCAGCGCCCCGGCCTGACCTGCGAGCCGGATCAGCCCTTTTGCGGCGAGACTGGCATCATTCGCAGAGGCGATGTGATCCATACCGATGTCGGCATCTGCTATCTCAAGCTCTGCACCGATACGCAGGAAATGGGCTATATCGCGCGGGTGGGTGAGAATGATGTCCCGGACGGGTTAAAAACCGCAATGGCCGTCGGCAATCGCTGGCAGGATCATCTGACCGGATCCTTTGAGACGGGCCGGACAGGCAATCAGGTGCTCGCCGAGACGCGCGCCAAATGCGATGCCGAGGATTTGATCTGTTCGACTTATACGCACCCGCTGGGCTTTTTCGGACATGCGCCCGGCCCGACCATTGGCATGTGGGACAATCAGGGCGACACGCCGGTGCGCGGCGACTGGCCGGTGCATGCCAATACCTGTTACGCGATTGAAGGCAATGTCAAAGTCGCCATCCCGGAATGGGACGGACAGCTGGCCCAGATCAAGCTCGAACAGGATGCCTGTTTTGATGGCGAGACCGTCGACTATCTCGCGGGCCGTCAAACGACCTGGCACGTGGTCAAGTAAGCGCCAGATCGTTCCTGGATCGGCGTTCTAGCGCTCCAGCACATCCTTGATCCAGGGTCCGAGCTGGGACTCGCCAAGCATCGCCAGTTGCGCCTGCGCGGCCGCATCATTGAGCGGCTCCTGCGGGCGCGACACAGGGTGCACGGCCTTGCGCAGCGGCCGCGTGCCCGTCGGCATGGCAATGATCTCGGCAATCGCGCGGGGCACATCCATCGGATCGGTTGAGCCGCCGCCGGTGCGCTCGCCCATGCCCGCGGTCAAGGCTGGATAGGCTTGCAACAGGTCCTCGCTGGTGCGGGCTTTGAGCGGCCCTGAATTGTCATTATTGTTCGACCAAATCTTGGTCGGATAACCGCCAGGCTGAATGATCGTGACATCGACGCCATGCGGCACCAGCTCATAAGCCATCTGCTCACTCATCGCTTCAAGCGCGAACTTGGTCGCGGAATATTGCCCGAAGCCGGGAATGATCAGCCGCCCGAGCTGCGACGAGATATTGAAGATCTGGCCG
>JBCCZH010000330.1:0-3855 GCA_039188075.1 Pseudomonadota bacterium | reverse complement strand
CGCTGGGGGTTCCCGAAATTCGAGGAAGCCGCTTTTGACATGCCGGAAGAGGGTACGGCAATCACGATCCGGTTGGTGAAATAGCGCTTGCTCCGCTGAGCGGCGCGATTACTACTCATAGGCATGGAAGTGCGTGTACATCGAGCAGAAAATGCGAGCGATATCAAAACGTTCGTCGAACTGCCTTATCAAGCGTATCGAGGTGAGCCATTTTGGCGACCGCCGCTTAGAATGGAGCGGCAGGAGCATTTTGATCCCAAGAAGAATGGGGCGCTTGAGGCCTTGCAGCCAAGCTTTTTCCTGGCGACACGCGACGGGCAGACCGTGGGCCGGATCGCCTCTTTCGTGAATCCTGTACATTTGCAGAACCATAATGATGCCACAGGGCATTTTGGTTTTCTTGACACGCTCGGCGCTTGTGATGATGACACCGTTTTCGCGCTGCTGCAGGCCGCCGAGAACGATCTTTGCGCAAAGGGCATGTCGCGCATGGGTGGGCCATACAATTTTTCCGTAAATGATGAATGTGGTCTGCTGGTCGACGGGTTTGATTCCCCGCCAAGTGTGATGATGCCTTACGGGCGCAGCGATTTGCCGAAACTCATGGAACAAGCCGGTTTTGCCAAAGCCATGGACATGTACGCCTTTCGCTACCGGATGGAGTAGACCTTCTCGACGCCCCCATTCGTGTCTCGCGTCAAAAAGCGGTTCGAGACCGACCCCACGATTACGGTTCGTCGGCTGGACATGTCGCGTTTATATGAAGACATCGCGCTTATTGTGGGCATTTTCAATGATGCCTGGTCCGGTAATTGGGGCTTTCTGCCGATCAGCGATGATGAAGCGAAATTCCTTGCAGACTCGATGAAACCCGTCTTGCAGCCGGACTCGCTGTGGATCGCATTTGTCGATGGCGAACCCGCAAGCTTCACGCTGATGATCCCGAATCTGAACGAGGCGACGCTGGGCCTGGATGGGCGGCTATTGCCGTTCGGGTGGGCGACGCTTCTCTATCGAATCAAGGTCAGGGGCGTGAAATCTGCGCGCATACCTCTAGCAGGAACCCGCAAGAAGTTTCACAAGACCCGCCGTGGCATGACGGCGACGGTCGGGGCATGGGAAGCCTGTTTGCGTGCTCAGCATGCGAAAGGTGTTCGTGAAGTTGAGTTTTCTTGGGTATTGGAAACGAACAAGGACCTTTTGGGTCTGGCGGAAATTTATGACTGTGACCGATACAAAACCTACCGGATCTATGAGAAGGCCCTCTGAACCGCACGCGGTGGAGGTCTCCAAGCCTGCTGCAGTTTATGTATTGGCCGGGGCGCGCGCGTCAGGGGATGCGCTGGCTGAGGCGCATGGTGTGCCCTCCAAGGCGCATATAAAGACTGCCGGGCGATCGATGATTTCCTGGGTCCTGGAAGCCGTCTCGAAAAGCGAACACGCGGACGGGATCACCGTGATCGGGCTGGCGGATCAACAGAAGCTGACATCTGACGAAACCTGGCCGTCTGTGAACCTTGTTGAAGGTGCGGATGGCCCGGCCGCGAGCGTCAGTCGCGCACTGGATGCGGAAAAGTGGTCTGGACCAGTCCTGGTTACCACATGCGATCACGCTTTGCTGACCCCGGCAATGATCGATGCATTTGTGTCAGGCTCAATCGCCTCCGAGGCAGAATTGACGGTCGGATTGGCGCGGCGTGAAGACATAGAATCCAAATATCCGGATGTGGCGCGCACCTATCTGCGGTTCGACGATGGCGCCTATTCAAGCTGTAACCTGTTCTGCCTGAATGCGCCCGCGGCTCAAAAAGTTGTCGAGTTCTGGCGAACAGCAGAACAGGATCGCAAGCGTCCCTGGCGCATTGCCTGGCGGTTCGGTGTAATCGCCGCCCTGCGAATCCTGGTCGGACGACCTGACGTCGAAAAAGTCTTCGCGATTGTGTCTCGGCGACTTGGCGTCAGTATCCGTCCGGTCATCCTGCCCTTTGCCGAGGCCGCGATTGATGTCGACACGGAAGAAGATCTCGCTTTGGTCGAGCGGATTCTCTTGGAGCGGCGCGCATGACGCAGGCGGGGACACAAGGCTCTGACGGTCTCATTGCCCGGATCCTCAAAAATATGGGGTTCCTTTTCGGCGGGAAATCGTCCGCGGTCCTGATCGGATTGGCCGTGCTCGCCATTGCCGCGCGCGCGCTGAGCATCGAGGATTTGGGCGTGCTCTTGCTGCTGCACGCCTTCATCGCGTTGATGACCGGCATCGCGACATTTAAGTCCTGGCAGGCTTTGATCCAGTTCGGGGCCCGGCCGATCGAAAGGGGTGATCTCCCGCAGTTTCACCGTCTGTTACGGTTCTCGATCGGGCTGGACATTACTGCGGCTGTGTTCGCGGCGATTCTCAGCACGACGGTGCTGCTCTTATTGCATGATAGGCTGGGCCTTTCCGAAAACGTATTATGGTTCGCCGTCGCTTATTGCCTATTATCGGCGACCAATTTGCGCTCGAGCCCGCTTGGCGTTTTGCGTCTGTATGACCGCTTTGATCTGATCAGTCTTCATGATCAGGCGGTGCCAATTGTCCGCCTGATCGGGGCGAGCCTCGGTTTATGGCTCGGCGGCGACCTGATCTGGTTCATCCTGGTGTGGATGGCCGCTGCGGCTGCAACCAATATCGTGATGCCGATGCTCGCATTGCGGGAACTATCGCGGCGCGGCGCGCTGACGGGGCTGTTCTCTAAACGTCCAACCCTCAAGGCGCCGAAACCCGGAATCTGGCGTTATGTCTGGATGTCTAATATCGATGCGACCATTGATCTCGTCGATAAGCAGATGCCGACCCTGCTTGCGGGGGCCTTGCTCGGACCCGCTTTCGCCGCACTGTTCAAGATCGCGCGAGACGTGTCCGAAGTGCTCGGTAAAGGCGCACGGCTGCTCAATCAGGTCCTGTATCCGGAACTGGTCAGGTTGATGATCGCGGGAAACGTCATTCGCGCGATCCGGATCATCATCTATTCCAGCGTCTACCTGCTGGCGGCGGGGTTCGCGCTCGCGGCTTTGATCAGTCTGTTCGGACCGTCGCTGTTCGGGGTCGCCCTGGACCGCGGTTATGAAAACGTTGCTCCGATTGCAACCATGCTGGTGATTGCGGCCGCTCTGATGGGGGCTGCTGCACCGATTTATTCTGGCCTTTATGCGCTCGGCAATCCTGGTCGGGCGGCTTTGTCGCGTGCTATTACGGTGACGATGACCATCGCCTTGTTTGTCACGCTTTCGTTCTACATGGGTGAGGCCGGGCCGGGCTGGGCCATGGTGATCGGCGCGGCGGCGGGGTTGATTATAACCAGTATTATCGCCCTATCGCGCGCTCACGGCGCGCGGGATGCCTCAGGCCAGGCGACTTTCAAGGAATCGATGAGGGATGAGACGAGTGTTTCGTCGGACGATCCGCCAGCCAAATCCGGCTGACCTGGCCATCCACCGTCCTTCAACGTCCAGGTTTCGAAGCGGGCAGGCGCCGCGTATCGCGGTAAGACGTGATAGTGCACGTTTGGATCCACCATCATCAGCATCAGGTAGTTTATTTTGTCATAACCGAATTTGGCGGACAAAACCTGCTCTATGTCCTTGATAACGCGGGCCTGTTCGGTAAAAGCCTGCGATGGCAATTTTGAGAATTGTGTCTCGGATCCGTTCGCAACCAGCACCAGTGCACCCAAAGTGCATTGTTTCGGACGCACCAGGACTGACCAATACTCATAAGTCGCAATTTGTGTCTCCGGGCCTTTGAATTTCAAGAAAGTAGGATTGTCGTCCGTCATGAGCGAGCTCCAAAGCAATGTGCCAAATGTTCGACTGGTT
>JBCCZH010000329.1:0-3858 GCA_039188075.1 Pseudomonadota bacterium | reverse complement strand
TTCTTCATCGCCGGCTTTTGGCGCCAGCGGCGACAGACCGTCCTCGGTCAGGACCGAGACATAGATGCCGGCCCGATACGGCCGTTCCTGGGTCGACATGTCGAGACCAACATGAGTCGGGCCAGCATTGGTCGAGGCTGTAAAGTAAAGCAGCGTTCCGTCCGCACTGAAGGCCGGCGCACCCGCGTCGGCCATACCATCGGTCAGCTGCGTGCTGCGGCCACTGGCAAAATTGTAGAGATAGATATTACGATTGAAATTGGCTTCCTCACGCGTATAGGCCAGCCACTCACCATTCGGGGAGGTGCTGACTTCGGTGCCGCCAAAGCCCCATTGCCGCCTTGTATCCTCGGAAATCTGACGCCGGTCGCCGCTCTCCGTGTTGAGCGCGAACAGTTTCAGATGATTATCACGATAGATGATATGATCACCTTCCCCGCCCCAATCGAGCAGGGTGTAAAAATGATCGCCGAGATCGAACCGAGTCGTCTCGCCGAGTCCGTCCTGGTCTTCAATGATCAGATGCTGTTTGCGATCGGCTTCCACAATGTATGCCAGTTGCTGACCGTCAGGTGACCAGGTGCCGGCATATTCGCGGACACCGCTCGTGTCGGAAATATTGCGCGTTGAACCATCCTTGACGGGGACGCTGAAAACTTCGCCGCGCGCCGTGATCAGAACCCGCTTGCCAGACATTGAGAGATCGGCTGCGGTGATCTGACCTGCTACATTGGTCCAGCTGGACTGCAATTGCGGCAGGTCGGGCGAGAGCGTAATCGACAATTGGGTCGTGGCCCCCGTCGCCGTGTCGAAGACTTTTAGCGCGCCGCCGGCTTCGTAAATGATGTCCGATCCGAAGGCATCGACAGCCCGAATGTCCCAGACGGTTTCATTGGAGACTTTGGTGATTGTGCCAGAGCCCGGATCATAGCGATGCAGATTGAAGATCTCGGCGTCGCGATCGGATGCGAAATAGACCTGATTGCCGACCCATACGGGCTCAATATCATTCACCCGGCTGCCCGGGATGTAATTGACCCGATTGCGGCGCAGATCCATGATCTGGATCGATGGGCTGGTGCCACCGCGATAACCTTTCCAGCCGGAACTGCCGCCATAGAGGCCATTATAGGCGGGGCCGAACGGAATGGCGGCAAGCTGCCGGCCATTGTCACTATAGGTGCCGCGGAAGATCCGCGCCTGCATCTGCAAGCTTGGCAAGCCGCCATCGACTGACACATGATAAAGCTGGCCAGAGCGACCATTCAGTCTTTGCCGGGCCGAGATGAACGCGATCTCTGCGCCATTGGTCGACCAGTCGACCGCAATATCGTTGCCTGGGTGGAACGTGTGGCGGGCTGGCTGACCCCCATTCACGGAAATGGAGTAGACGTCTGTGTTGCCCTGATAGTTGGCGGTATAGGCAATGCGGCTGCCATCCGGGGAGAAGACCGGACCCGTTTCATTGCCAACATGGCTGGTCAGACGATACGGATCGGAGCCATCGCGATTGGCCGTATAGATGTCACCGGCATAGACAAAGGCGATCTTGTCCTGATGAATGGCCGGGTCACCGAGCAGTAAGGTTTCGGCGCTTGCGGTTTGCAGGACCAGTCCTGCGATCGCGCCTGTCGCTGCAAGTTTTATTGCACGTTGCATCCGCGTGTCTCCCTGAAAATTTGGTTAACCTTGCCTCTGGCACAGACAAGAGTCTACATCCCGTCCGAAAAAATTGTGATTGCAACTATTGCCTGTTTCAAGGGTGCGTGTCTTTGGCGTGTTTGCTTCTTCGGGAAGCGACTTAAATAAGCGGGCAAAGGATGTTCTAATGCCCGATACGATGACCCGTTCGCTCTCTCAGCCAGGTGCCGTTGGACCGCTGCCAGATGGCCACCCCACCATTCGGCAGGGCAAGGTTGGCGTTCTGCTGGTCAATCTCGGCACGCCGGATGGGACTGACTATTGGTCCATGCGCCGATACTTGTCGGAGTTTCTATCCGACCCGCGCGTGATCGAGGTGCCGCAACCGATCTGGCAACTGATCCTGCAGGGGCCGATCCTGACCTTTCGGCCCAGCAAATCGGGACGCGCCTATAAGAAAATCTGGACCGAGGAAGGCTCGCCGCTTCTGGTCTATACACGGCGCCAGGCCGAAGCGTTGCAAACGCGAATTGGCGGCGAAAATCTGATCGTCGACTTTGCGATGAATTACGGCAATCCGAGCATCGCCTCCAAAGTGGCTGGCCTGAAAGACCAGGGCTGTGACCGGATCTGTGTGGTACCGCTCTATCCGCAATATTCAGCCGCAACAACGGCCAGTGTCTGCGATCGAACGTTCAAGGTCCTGGCCAGGATGCGCTGGCAACCGGCCGTTCGCACGGCAGCCAGCTTTCATGACCAGCCCGTCTATATCGAGGCCCTGGCGAACCGTATTCAAAGCCATATTCAAGGTCTGGATTTCGAACCGGACAAGGTGTTGATGTCCTATCATGGCGTCCCGAAAGCCTATTTGGACAAGGGCGACCCTTATCACTGTCATTGCCACAAAACGACGCGTCTGGTGGCCGAGGCGCTGGGCTGGGCGGATGATTTTGCCATGACCACGTTTCAAAGCCGATTTGGCCCGACCGAATGGCTGAAACCATATACGGACAAAACCCTGGAAACCCTGCCTGAGCAAGGCATGAAGAATGTCGTGATCGTTTCGCCAGCCTTTATTTCCGACTGTCTGGAAACGCTCGAAGAGCTGGCCATGGAGGGCCGCGAGTCCTTCCTTGAAGCCGGCGGCGAGCATTATTCCGTTGTCCCATGCCTGAATGATAGCGACGCCGCGATTGATGTCATCGCAGACGTGGTGCGCCGCGAGACAGCGGGCTGGGTGGACTAGGCGTGGATGGCTGGATCAAGAATGGCAAGGTCCGCGGCCGGATCACTGAAGATGGGGTCCTCGAAGTCCGTTGTTACGGCCTGACGACGCAGACCCGGTATTACAAGCAGCTGTTCCGCGAATTCTTTCGCAAGGATTTTCAACGCCTGCGCCCCGGCTATGGCGATTATGACGTCCACATTGTCATGGAATATACCGGCGATGCCCCCTGGATGGATCTCGACAATCTGGCCAAGGCGCTGCTCGACAGTCTCACTGGCAATGCCTTTGAGGATGATCATCAAGTGGCGCGTCTGCTGGTCGAACGCCGGATCGGCGACCGCGAAGGCATATTTATGCGGGTTCGCGAAATGAACGCGTCCTAGGAGCGCGAATTGCAGCTCTGCTGATCACCATATTCACAGGCTGTCACGCGCGCTTTGCGGGCCGCGCGCAGATCAACTGCACCACCAATCCCCATTTCGAGATCTTCAGCATACCAGGCACAGCCAACATCATGACCAATATCGCAGGCCCTTTTGATAAACGTCCGAACGCGGGCATTGCGAACTTTACCTGGCGATTCGTTTATCAAAATGTAGTCGGCGGCTGAGACGCACAGGTCTGCGCGCTCGGTCGATCCTGCGGGGCAAGACGCCTCGACCATTTTCAGGACCATTCCTGGATCCGGCTCACCGCCAATGCCGCGTTGATAGAAATCGGCGACTTCCTGGCATGACAAGAGGCGGCCCAGTTCACAGGATTGTTCCAGTTTTGCACGCGCGGCGATTGGGTCGGGTTCGCTGGCGCGACCGGTCAAATAGAAATTGGCCACCGTCGCACAAGCTTCGGCATTGGCCAAATCGCAAGACTTCTCGGCGTACGCAACAGCTGCGCGATGGGCTTCGGCTGAGCTTTGAGCAGCATGATAGCGACTGAGATTATCGCAGCCGCGGCTATACCCGATATCACACAGTCGCTGTGACAGATCG
>JBCCZH010000328.1:0-3879 GCA_039188075.1 Pseudomonadota bacterium | reverse complement strand
TCGCCCCAGGTTGTGACGCGAAAGAGATGTCCAAATGTGTTATGCGACATATGGGCCGTTCCGTAGTTGCGGTGTTCGCGGTCTCCTATATGCAAATGCCAAGCCTGCCAAACCCCTAACGGCGCCGACACCCAAATGGATCGACAATTGAATGACTGATGTGCCTGTTTCAATTCCCGGATCGCCAAGCGCGGCAGACTATGCCGCCGATGGTGATCGGCCCCTGATTCCGGATGTGTCAGAGCCATTCGAATTGCTGGACACCTGGCTGAAAGAGGCGAATGCCAGCGAGCCGAATGATTCCACAGCCATGTCGCTGGCGACGGTGGACGCGGATGGATTGCCGGATGTCCGGATCGTCCTGCTGCGCGGGCTCAGCGCTGTAGACGGGTTTCAGTTCTATACCAATTATGACAGTGCCAAGGGCTCGCAATTGGCCGCGCACCCCAAAGCCGCCTTGTGCTTCCACTGGAAGAGCTTGCGCCGGCAGGTCCGCGTTCGCGGGACGATCGAGAAGAGCGCCTCGGACCAGTCAGATGCCTATTTCCGGCAACGCGCCCCGCAATCCCGGATCGCTGCCATCGCCTCCGATCAATCGCGACCGCTCGATAATCGCGAAGCCTTCAATCAGCGGGTCGCCGAGATCAGCTCCATCTATGGCGATGATGATGACATTCCGCGGCCAGAACATTGGGGTGGCTACCGGCTGATCCCGTCCGAAATCGAGTTCTGGCAGGACCAGGCCTTTCGCATGCATGACCGCCTGAAACTGGTGCGGGACGGCAAGGAGTGGCGCCGCACGCGGCTGTATCCCTAGGACTCGCAAGGGTTCCAGGCCGCAGAGAGCGGGCCAGCATTGGTCCGGCTCATCACCACATCGCCATTTGAGAGCGGGATGAAGTCAACATCCGGCGCCGAACGGACAAACATCGCAAACCGGTATTCATCGGGCGTGTCGGCATCCGGATTGGCGCAGGTATAGACCCCGGCATTGAATTTCAGCTGGTTCTCGCCTGGCGCCGTTTCCTTCAATTCCTGCAGGATGAGGTCGCCTGCGCGCATCCGGTCATGATCAGCTTCGTCCAGCGTGAAGGTCCGGATGAAAAAGCCCTCGCGCGCCGCATCGCGCAGCGTCTGGCTGTCTATGCCGGACGTCTCGACCAGGATGAATTCTTCGTCCAGCCGTGTTTCGCCAGCGCCATCAGTCACGCCGAGTTCGAAGACAACGCCATCGGTTTTGATCCGAAAGCCTTCATGCATGCGGACGGCGACTTCCAAGCCGCGCAGGTCATTTTCCAGCGGATTGATCGAGCCGATAATCTCCTCGGCCTTCTCCTCATCCATATCTTCTATGCCCTCGATCTGGATCGGCATGTCAGTGGGGAGGGTGGCCCCGTCGGACTCGGAAGGCGCGGAACAGGCGGCGGCGAAGAGTGCGGCGGCGAGTACATTTTTTTTCATCTTTGGTCCCTCTGATCTATGTCATGCCTAGGGGACTGAGCCCAAATAGGAAGAGGCGGGTGCAGATACGTCCATTAAGAATTGTCCAACAAAGGAGACAGCATGGCGGACTTGAGCGACTTTAAAGGCAAACGGGCCCTGGTCACCGGGGCCGGGGATGGCATTGGTGAAATGCTGGCCGGCAACCTGGCCGCAGCCGGGCTGCAAGTGGTCGTGCAGGACATTCGCCGCGAGGCCGCGGACCGCGTGGCGCATGAGATTGGCGGCGAACCGCTGATTTTCGATGTTTCGGATCGTGAGGCCTGTATCGAGGCGGCAGATCAGATTGCCGATCGAGGTCCACTCAATCTGGTTTGGATCAATGCGGGCGTCGGAGTCGGGTCGCCGATCCTGACCGGCAAGGCAAAAGCGGTTGAATGGGCGCTCGATGTCAACGTGCGCGGCGTGATCTGGACGGCGCAAGCCTTTGCGCCCCTGATGGCCGAGGCGACAGGACCGCGCCATGACGGGATCACGGCATCGACAGCGGCCTTGCGACGACCCGAGGGGGATTTTCCGCTCTATGCCACGACCAAGCATGCCACTTTCGCGGTGGCGGAAGCCCTGCGCGGCGAGCTTGCGCAGCAAGGCGTGGACACGACCATTCTCTGCCCGGGCCTGCTGAACACGAATATTTGGGATGGCGCCAAGGCCCGGCCGGACCGGTTCGGTGGTGCGCGGCATATGGATCCCTCGATCTCCAAAATGTGGGACGAGGCAAAATTGCCCGATGTGATGTGGCCGGATATTGCGCGCGTGATTGGACAGGGCGGCGGTTATCTGATCTGCTCGACCGATGAAGGCGGAACCAAAGCGGCGTTTGAAGCGCGCGCGCAGGAGATTTCGTCGGGGATTGTGGAGGTATAAATGAAACTGGGGCTGCAAATCGGGTTGGGCGTCCTGTCGCTCATCCCGCTCTTCTTTTCGATAATGGGCATCATCAACGGCGCCTCTTTCTTCATGCCGGATGGTGGCTATCCGGCCGCGATCGATAACCAGCTGCGCTATCTTTCCGCGATCTATCTGCTGGTGACCCTGTTGCTCTGGTGGACCATTCCGAATGTCGAGAAGCATGGGTTGATCCTGGCCTTTATCTGCGCCGTGATCTTCCTCGGCGGTCTGGCGCGGCTCCTGTCGCACACAACGGTCGGGCCGGGAATTGAGACCCAGTTTGCCGGCATGGTGCTTGAACTTTCGTCGCCAATCTTCCTGATCTGGCAAAGACTGGTTGCGAGAAAGGCCGCTGCCGCCTAAAGGGCGGGCCATGAGCTTGAAACTAGCGATCTGGGATATGGATGGCACCATCGTGGACAGCCGCGAGGTGATCCAGACGGCGATGGTGCGCAGCTTCGAAACTGTCGGGCTGACGCCGCCCGCCTATGACGATACACGCAAGACGATCGGCCTTGGCCTGCACGAGGCCTGTCAGATTCTGGCGCCAGATGCCAGCGCAGAAAAGCTTGCCGAACTGGTTGAAACCTATCGGCATGCTTTCGTTGCCTTGCGCGCCGAAGGCCAGGGCTTTGAGCCCCTCTATGAAGGCGCGCGCGACGCGATAGAGCGCCTGGCCAATGATGGCTGGCTCCTCGCGATTGCCACCGGCAAGGCGCGCCGCGGTATCGATGCCTTCTTCGACCAGCACGCCATGCGGCACCTATTTGATACGACCTGGTGCGCGGATGACGGTCCAGGCAAGCCACACCCCTTTATGTGCGATGAGGCGATGAAAGCGGTGGGCGCCGAGCCGCATCAGTCCCTGATCATTGGCGACGCGATCCATGATATCCGCATGGGATTGAACGCTGGCATTCACACACTCGGCGTGAGCTGGGGCTTTGGTCAAGCCCACGAACTATCCGGCGTCGGCGCGCATGAAGTGCATCATGATTTCGCCACCCTGAATGCCAGCCTGGACGCCTTTGCGGCGCGGGTATCCTGATGGACAAGGTGAACCTGCCGAAGCGCTTCTACAAACGGGCCAGCGTGGCGGAAGAGGGACAGGGTTTCGCCATCCTGCTGGATGGACGCCCGATCAAGACCCCCGCAAAGACAGCGCTCTGCGTCCCGACCCATGGCCTCGCTGACGCGATTGCAGCGGAATGGGACAGCCAGGGCGAGACCCTGGACCTGCAAGGCATGACGCTGACCCGGCTCGCCAATGTCGCCATCGACCGGACGCCGGACACACGCGACGAACTGGCCGAAGAGCTGGCCCGCTATGCCGGGACGGATGTGACTTGCTATCTGGCGGAGTCACCGGCGGAGCTGCAAGCGCGCCAGGAGACGGCCTGGAAGCCCTGGCGCGAGTGGGCCGGAAAAGAGCTCGGCGTGGTTCTGGTTCCGGTGATTGGATTGATGGCAAGCCCGCAACCGGAGGCG
>JBCCZH010000327.1:0-3905 GCA_039188075.1 Pseudomonadota bacterium | reverse complement strand
TGCTCCAACTTCAGAAAAAGATCCGCCGAGAAGGCTCGATCGACCGCTAAAAGGTGCTGACATGTCAGAACAAGTCGAAGCCCTGAACGAGCTTGGCGACCATATTGCGAGTCAAATGCCGGATGCGGTGCGGAAGTTCGACGTCACCGTCGGCGAGCTGAACGTCTATGCCGAGCGCGACCAGATCGTATCATTGCTGGATTTCCTGAAGCGCGATCAGATGTGCAAGTTCGAGATGATGATTGACGTTTGCGGCGTCGATTATCCCGAACGCAGCCAGCGCTTCGAAGTCGTCTATCACTTGCTGTCCATGCGGTTGAACCAGCGCATCCGCGTCAAGATTTCGACCGATGAAGACACGCCGGTGCCAAGCATTGTCGACTTGCATCGCGGCGCCGACTGGTTCGAGCGCGAAGCCTTCGACATGTATGGCATCGTCTTTTCCAATCATCCGGACATGCGCCGTATCCTCACCGATTATGGTTTTGAGGGGCATCCGTTGCGCAAGGATTTCCCGCTGACCGGGTTTACAGAAGTCCGCTACGACGATCTCGAGAAGCGGATCGTGCATGAGCCGGTCGAGCTGACCCAGGAATATCGCAATTTCGATTTCCTCTCACCTTGGGAGGGCATGACGTCCGAGATCCCGGGTGATGAAAAAGCGACCACCGAAGAGGAGGGCGCGTAATGGCTGATGATCTCAAATCCGTCTCTGAGGAAGATCGCACGTTTACGCTCAATTTTGGTCCACAGCACCCGGCCGCCCACGGTGTGTTGCGCATGGTCATGGACCTTGATGGCGAGCTGGTTGATCGGATCGACTGCCATATCGGCCTGCTACACCGCGGGACCGAAAAACTGCTTGAATACAAGACCTATCTGCAGGGTCTGCCATACTTTGACCGACTGCATTATTCGGCGCCGATGAACCAGGAGCATGCCTGGTGTCTGGCGATTGAGAAACTGATCGGGCTGGAAGTCCCGCGCCGGGGCAGCTTCATACGCGTTCTGTATTGTGAAATGGGCCGCATTCTCGAGCACTTGTTGAACATTGGCACATTTATTCTCGACGTTGGTGCGCTGACCCCGATCACCTGGGCGTTTGAAGAACGCGAGAAACTCATGGGTTTCTACGAGCGCGCCTGTGGGGCGCGCCTGCATGCCGCGTATTTCCGGCCGGGCGGTGTCCACCAGGACCTGCCACAGGACCTGATCGATGATATCATGGTCTGGTGCGAAGCGTTTCCCGGGATCATGGAGACGCTGGAAAACCTGATTACCGAAAATCGTATTTTCAAACAACGCAATGTCGACATCGGCGTCGTCGATGAAAAGACGATTATGCAATATGGCTTCTCAGGCCCGATGGTGCGCGGCTCAGGTCTTGCCTGGGATTTGCGGCGCAGCCAGCCCTACGAGGTCTATTCCGAGATTCCGTCAGACGTCTTCCCGGTTGTCGTCGGCAAGAATGGCGACAATTACGACCGCTATGTCGTCCGTATGGAAGAGATGCTGGTCTCTTGCGACATCATGAAATGGTGCATCGAGAATATGCCGAAAGGCCCGGTACTGGCGCAGGGAACGAAAGTCTCGCCGCCGCGCCGCGCCGAGATGAAGAACAGTATGGAAGCGCTGATCCATCACTTCAAACTCTACACAGAAGGCTTCCACGTGCCGGAAGGCGAAGTCTATGCCGCGGTTGAGGCCCCGGCGGGGGAGTTTGGGGTCTATCTCGTGTCCGACGGGTCCAACCGCCCATATCGCGTGAAATTGCGCGCGCCGAGCTTCGCGCACCTGCAAGCCATGGATCATATGTGTAAAGGCCACCAGCTGGCGGATACCTCGGCCATTCTTGGCTCGCTCGACATCGTGTTTGGTGAGGTGGACCGCTAGTGTTGCCAATCCCTGCCTCTTCCGCGGTCTATCTGGCCTATTTGACGGGTGGCTTTCTGGCGCTGCTCGGTGTGCTGTTCGCTGTCTCACCGAAGATCGGCCTCTCGGTCACCAAGCATCGCGCCGAAAATCTGCCGACCATCATGGTGGGGCGTTATTTCTTTATGGTTTTTGTCGCGATTGGAATCGCCTTGTCGGGAACGATGCAGCAAATCGCGTTCGTGTTCATGGGACTGGCCGCCGTCGCGTTCTTTGACGCGGCAACTTATGCCCGCGCTAAGGCGCATGTGACACCTCACATCGCGGCCGGTATCGGCGCGCTCATTGTGGCTTTCATTGCATTGGAGGGGACGGCATGAAATGCTTAAGCCTTTCTCTCGCTGCTGCGCTGCCAGCATGTGCTGCTGCTGGTTCAGACCCGGCGATTGAGTCTTACAAGCAAGCGGCATTGGGCGTATCGCCCCTGAACCGGGAAATTGCGGCTTCAGAAAGCTTCATTGAATGCCGAGTATTGCCGGAAACAGAAAAATTCGGAGCCATTTGCGACGTTTGCAACGTCGATTTCTACCCTGATAAAGACTTGCCGTTCAATGCCGACCCGGACACCGAAGCCCCTATAATTGGTGTAAAAGGTTGGGCGACGCATTTCTACCATGAGATCGACCGCGCCAATGCTGGCGCGGCGCCAAAAATAGCTGTGACCGGCGAACGGGCGACAAAACGATTCGGGACATCTGTTCTGGAGGCGGAGGCGATCCAGGCTTTGTTCGACGAAGCGAATGCATGGTGCCAGGCCCGCGAAAAAGGTGAATTGCGCGTCCTGAAAAACGACATTGAAGGCTTTGTTGGAGGGTTGGCCCGATGACCATCCTGCCCGACAGCCGCCTCTCCATTATCACGCTTGGCGTCAAGGACCGCGTCGCGATGACGGCGTTTTACAAGGACGTGGTCGGCCTGAAACTCCATACCGATGAAGGCATGACCATGTTCGACATGGGCGGTCTCATCCTCGGTCTGTGGGAGTATGACAAGCTGGCCGACGATGCTGGCCAGAGCGCAGGGCCCGCGACCGGGTTCAAAGGCACGGCCATCGCCTACAATACCCGCTCGATTGAGGAAGTGGACGAGATTTTCGCCCGGCTGGAACAGGCCAGCGTCGACATCACGACGGCGCCCCATAAAGCGTTCTGGGGTGGCTATTCTGGCTATTTTGCAGATCCCGAGGGCAATGCCTGGGAAGTTGCTTACAACCCATTTTGGAAACTTGACGAGGCCGGCCGCCTGGTCCTGCCGACCGAGGAGACAGCGTAATGGCGCTGAGACGATTTGATCTGGAAGCCGGAGGCGACAGTTTCGCCTTCAAGCCGGAGACCGAGCCGACCATTGCGTTCTGGCTTGGCAAATACCCTGACGACAAGAAACGGTCAGCGGTGATCCCGATGCTGTGGCTGGCCCAGAAGGATAATGCAGGCTGGTTGTCAGAGCCGGCCATGCGTGAAGTCGCGGATCGGCTCGAAATGCCGTACATTCGCGTTTATGAGGTCGCGACTTTCTATACGATGTTCCGGCTGCAGCCGGTCGGCAAAAACCATGTCCAGTTGTGCGGCACGACGCCTTGCATGCTGCGCGGGGCGAATGATCTGAAAGAGGTTTGCCGCAAGAAGATTGGCGACGCGATGCATGTCACCGATGATGGTCGCCTGAGCTGGGAAGAGGTCGAGTGTCTCGGTGCATGTGTGAATGCCCCAATGGTTCAGATCAATGACTATTATTACGAAGATCTGACGCCGGAGAGTTTCGAGGAAATCCTCACCAAGCTGGAAAACGGTGCTGAGGTGAAACCAGGCCCGTTCGTCGATCGCGTGAATTCTGCGCCTCAAGGCGGTGCCACCAGCCTGTTGGCGGAAGATCTGTATGATGGATCTCGGAACGCAATTTCGACCTTGCCCAATCTGCCATCTGACATCCCTGCGGAGCCAGAGCCCGCGCCTGTCAAAGAGGCGAAGACGACG
>JBCCZH010000326.1:0-3940 GCA_039188075.1 Pseudomonadota bacterium | reverse complement strand
TCGGACTACGCCCAACGCATGAATCGCTACCTATGCAAGGCGTCTTTCCTTTCGTTGAGCAGCTCGACACGGTCGGCCCTTTTACGCAAACGCTCGGCGATATGGTGATGGCATATCGCGCCCTCGCAAATCGCCCCGCTCTATCGGATCAAGATACGTCATTTCGCGTGGCGCGATTGGGCGGTTGGTTTCAGAGCAATGGTGATCCCGAAGGAAATGCTGGCGTCGACGCGATCGGAGCGGCATTTGGAAATACCCCATTGATCGAATTACCGCTGGCCGAGGCGGCGCGCTCGGCAGCCTTCCTGATCACCGCCAAATATGGCGGTCTGTTGCATCGGGAAACCCTTCAGCACAATGCCATGGGCTACGATCCTGCGGTGCGGGACAGATTGGTGGCAGGGGTCGCGTTGTCAGATGCCAAGGTCGACGCTGCGAATGCGATCATACTTGCGTTCAATCAACAAGTTCAGGCGGCCCTCTCAGAGTTCGATATTCTGATCGCGCCAACGACGCCTTCGGTGGCGCCAAAAGTATCGGATGGCTGGATTGACGTTGGCGGACGACGAGTGTCCGCGCGCGCCAATTTGGGACTGTACACACAACCTCTGAGTGTCGCGGGCGTTCCAATCCTGTCAGTGCCTCTGAAGCGACCTGGCAAGCTCCCGCTTGGCATTCAATTGATCAGCCGGAAACATGCGGAAGAGAGTCTTTTCAACGCAGCCGCGCGTCTGGTGAAAGACGGTTTGGTGGGATTCACGCCGCCACAGCTTGCGCTGCAGGATGTGACATCATGACGACACAGCGGTTTGAAAATGGCGTGGTCACCAGCCCACATTTCCTGGCCAGCAAGGCGGGTCGCGATATTCTGAAAATCGGCGGAAATGCCGTTGAGGCCGCCGTTGCCGTCGCCGCCACACTCGCCGTCGTCTATCCACACATGACCGGGCTGGGCGGTGATAGTTTCTGGTTGGTTCGGACGCCTGATGGCGAACTGATCGCGATTGATGCCTGCGGTGCCGCTGGTGAGAAGGTCACCCGCGATCTTTATGCGAGTTCAGGTATGACGGCGATCCCGTTTCGCGGACCGCTTGCCGCGAATACCATCGCCGGCACCATATCCGGCTGGGATGCGGTGCTCGCTGCATCGGACAGCAAGCTGCCGCTTGAGACCCTGCTTGCCGATGCCATCAAGCACGCTGATCTCGGGGTTGAATTGACAAAAAGCGGCGCAGCTGTGGCCGCCAGCAAAGACGCCGAACTCGCCGAAAACGCAGGCTATGCCAGTGTATTTCGACCTGAAGGGCATCCACTCGAAGCGGGCGATTTGCTCCGCCAACCCGCCCTCGCGCAAACCCTGGAGCGGTTGGCATCCAACGGTCTGCAGGACTTTTACACAGGCGATATCGCGGCCGACCTGATGGCAGATCTCGCGGCCGTCGGCAGCCCCCTATCCGCCGCCGATCTCGCCGCGCATACCGCATGCAAGACGAAGCCATTGTCAGCCACTGCGTTCGGCGCAGAGCTCTATAATTTCCCACCGCCCACACAGGGATTGAGCTCGCTATTGATCCTCGCCTTGTATGAAAAATTGGGCATCGAAACGGGCAACAGCTTCCATCATGTCCATGGCCTGGTCGAGGCGACAAAGCAGGCTTTTTCCCTCGGACGTAAAATCGAGCTCGGTGATCCGAGCTTGATGAAAAGAGCGGCGCAAGACGTGTTAGACGATACAGCTCTTTTAGAGACGCTCGCGGCAGACGTGGATATGACGTCTGCCAAACCCTGGCCGGAACCAACGGCGCCAGGCGATACGACCTGGTTCGGCGCGATGGACAAGGATGGCTGGGCGGTCAGCGCCATCCAGTCCACCTATTTTGAGTTTGGCTCCGGTGTGACCTTGCCCCGGACCGGGATAACCTGGCAGAACCGAGGCGCAAGTTTTGTTCTGTCGGAAAGCGGATGGAATGCGCTCCGACCGGGCCGCAAACCCTTCCATACTCTGAACCCGGCATTGGCTCTGTTCGAAGATGGTCGCGTCATGGCCTATGGCACCATGGGCGGCGAAGGACAGCCCCAGACCCAGGCTGCGATTTTCACGCGTTACGCCAAGTATGGTATGGACTTGCAGGCCTCAATCTCGGCGCCGCGCTGGCTGCTTGGTCGCACGTGGGGCGAAACCAGTACAAGCCTCAAACTGGAAAGCCGGTTTGACCCCGCGCTTGTTCAAGCCCTGCGCGATGCCGGACATGAGGTCGAGCTCCTTTCCGACTATTCTGAAACCATGGGGCATGCCGGCGCGCTGGTGCGACATCCTGATGGCTTGTTAGAGGGCGCCTCTGATCCTCGCAGCGATGGAGCGGCGAGCGGATGGTGACTACGTTGACCTCAGATATTGGCATCTCAGGCGCGCGCGTGGTTCAGCGCTGTGACCGGTTGGGTGTGCAACCCTATAGCGATTTGGAGAAGGGTCTGTTTCGCGCCTATTTAATGCCGGCCCATGCGGCCACGATCAACACGGTTGCGAGCTGGATGAGTGAAGCGGATATGTCGACAAGGATCGACGGCGCCGGCAACTTGATTGGCCGGTATGAGGGGCACGAACCGAACGCCCCGGCCCTGATCATCGGGTCACATCTAGACAGCGTTTATGATGCGGGATTCTATGACGGGCCGCTCGGGGTGCTGTTGGGGATTGAGTGCGTGGCGGCGCTGGCCGCACAAGGTCGTCGTTTTTCCTTCGCGATAGAAGTGGTCGCCTTCGGGGATGAAGAAGGGTCCCGCTTTCCAATCTCAATGATTTGCTCGCGGGCAATGGCTGGCACGCTCACTGAAGAAGATCTGGCAATTACGGATGGCGGCGGCAAAACACCTGAACAAGCCCTGGACCTGTTTCGGGAATGGGTGTTTCGCCCGATGCATAATATCAACCCCCGCTCTGCCGCCCGGCGACCAGAAGAGGTTCTCGCTTATCTCGAACCTCACATTGAACAAGGCCCGGTCTTGCAATCAGAGGACCTTGCGGTCGGACTCGTCACGGGCATCGCTGGTCAATTGCGCTTTGATGTCGAAGTCACCGGCACCGCCGCCCATGCTGGGACAACCACAATGGGTCTGCGCCGTGACGCAATGGCTGGCGCCGCCGAAATGCTGGTTTCGGTCGAACGGATCGCGAGGGACATTGGCGAGGATCTCGTTGCGACAGCGGGCCGTGTGAATGCCTGGCCAGGATCCACAAATGTCATCCCGGGCCGGGTGACCTTCTCCCTCGACATCCGCTCTGGTGACATGGCGCGCCGCGATACAGCTGCCACCGCCATCGAACAAGCCCTGGGTGCGATCGCCCAAGCGCGCGGCTTAGACCTGAGCTGGACGCAGTTGCAGGATCTGGCGAGTTCGCCATGCGACAAGGATCTATTCGCCTTGATGGGGACAGCAATGGAACGCGCCGGTCACAAGAGACGCGCGCTGGTCAGCGGCGCCGGCCATGATGCCATGGTCATGTCGGCCCTCTGCCCAACAGTGATGATCTTCATTCGGTGCAAAGATGGTATCAGTCACAATCCGGCAGAGCGCGTGCGAATGGATGATACTCAGGCCGCACTCGACGTGATGTTGGAATTTGTAACCCTTCTGGAGGCGCGCGCGTCATGACCAAGCCGTTTCGCCAAATCGATCCGCCCCAACGCCTGCTTATGGGCCCAGGGCCCGTCAACGCGCATCCACGTGTCCTGCGCGCCATGTCCGCTGATCTGCTCGGCCAATATGATCCTGAATTCACCAACTACATGACCGAGGTGATGGGCCTGTATCGCCCGATCTTCGGGACAGAAAATGAGTGGACCTTCCTGATCGATGGCACATCGCGGGCCGGGATTGAGGCCGCGCTGATCTCTCTCGCCGCGCCCGGCGATACCGTTCTGGTCGTCAATTTCGGACG
>JBCCZH010000325.1:0-3942 GCA_039188075.1 Pseudomonadota bacterium | reverse complement strand
GCGCACGCTCGACCCGAACCTGCAATTCATTGCCCATGGCGCCGCGAAGCAGCCGCCAATGTCGTCTCTGGAACCGGAGGTGGCGCAGGCCGCCGCGATTGAAGGCCTCGCCATGTTTGCCGCCGCGCCCGAACCGGGCGTTACGTTTCAGGATCAGACCATTCCGGGTCAGGGCGGGCATGATATCCCCGTCCGCATCTATCGCCCGGCGGATCAGGACCCGGCCGCGCCTGTGCTGGCCTATTGGCATATGGGCGGCGGCGTGATCCTCAATGTCGACGCCTGTCATGCCTTTTGCTCGATGATCGCCAGGACAGCGAAATGCCCGGTTGTCTCCGTCGATTATCGCCTTGCGCCACAGCACAAGTTTCCGGCCGGCCTGGAAGATTGCATCTCGGCCTATGAGTGGACGCTGAAAAATGCTGAAAGCCTGGGTGCACCGGCCGGGCGCGCCGCAATAGGCGGCGACAGTATGGGCGGCAATTTCAGCGCCATTATTGCCCAGGAATCGACCCGTCGCGGCATGCCAAAGCCTGACCTGCAATTGCTGATCTATCCGGCGACTGATCTGGTCACGGAATTTCCGTCCGCGACCACTTATGGCGAGACCTACCCGCTTTCGACGGACACGATGCAATGGTTCATGCAGCAATATCTGCCTGAAGCGTTTGATCGGGCGAATGTGTTGCTCTCGCCAGCCCAGGAAACGCGGCTGGAGGGATTGCCGCCCGCGATTATTGCAACGGCCGGGTTCGACCCGCTGGTTGATGATGGTGCGGCCTATGCGAAGAAGCTGGAAGCCGCCGGCGTCCAGGTACAGTTCAAATGCTATGACAGTCTCGCACACGGGTTCACCGCCTTTACCGCTGTCGTCCCGGCCGCGCGCGAGGCCTGTCTGGAAGTCGCGGGCATGGTCCGCGACGCCTATGCGAAACTCTGATGCGCGCGCTGATCTGTCATCAGTTAAGCGACGATTTCTCAGGCGTTGAGATCCGGGATGTGCCAAAGCCGGAACCCGGCCCGGGTGAAGTGCTGATCGAGGTCCGCGCCACCAGCATCAATTTCCCGGATCTGTTGCTCTGCCAGGGCAAGTATCAATTGAAGCTGGAGCCCCCCTTCACGCCCGGCATGGACATGTCCGGCGTCGTTGTGGCGCTCGGCGACGGGGTTACCGGATTTGCCATAGGCGATGCGGTTTGCGGCGGCGCGCGGTTTGGCGGCTTTGCAGAATATGCAGTGGTCAGCGCGGACGGGCTTCAGCACAAGCCGGACAATCTGTCTTTCGATCAGGCAGCCTCCTATTCCGCAGCCTATCTGACCGCTTATGTCGCGCTGGTCCGCCGCGGGCGTCTTCAGCCGGGAGAAACACTGCTGGTGCATGGCGCCAGTGGCGGGGTCGGCATGGCGGCGGTCGATGTCGGCAAGCTGCTTGGCGCGACCGTCATTGCGACGGGCGGCAGCGACGAAAAGCTGGAAGCGGTCAAAGCCTATGGCGCCGATCATGTGTTCAATACACGCGACGGATTTCGAACCCAGGTGAAGGACCTGACGCAGGGCCGCGGCGCTGATGTGATTTATGACCCGGTGGGCGGGGATGTATTTGACGAGAGCGTCCGCTGCATTGCCTTTGAGGGCCGTTTATTGGTGATCGGCTTCACATCAGGCCGGATTGCCTCGGTGTCGACCAATATGCCCCTGATCAAGGGCTTCTCCGTGGTCGGCGTGCGCGCCGGGGAGTATGGACGGCAATTCCCTGACCGCGGCCGGGAGAATGTCGCAACCATCTGGGACTGGGCAAAAAGCGGGAAAACGCGGCCTTACGTGTATGCGAGTCTGCCCTTGAGCGATGTGTTGGACGGGTTCGAAAAAATAAAAAATCGTAAGGTGGTTGGTAAACTGATTATTAACCCCTGACCGAAGCTTTCGCTCGATCGCCTGAATCCTCAGTGTTTACGGGTGTTTCAAGATTAAAAAATGGACAAGCTTGAGGCCTTTTTTTCAGCCTTAACAAGTCGTTGATAATTCCGGCGAGTTTGCCGGGTCTGTCTTACAAATACTTAGCTATTTCGACGGCAAAAACCCCGTCATACGAGCAGTAGTGTGAGTATGAGGGACCTCGTTATGTCGATTTTGCGAACTCGGAGCGCGGCCGCGATTCTGGCTGCAAGTTTACTGGTAGCCGCTTGTGGCGGCGGCGGCGGTGATTCATCCGTGCCTCCTGGCACACCTACGGCCGGCGGCGGCAGCGGTAGTGGCGGCGGCGGGTCTTCCAGCGCACCCGCTTCACAGATTGACAGCCCTTTGGAAGCCACCCGCTTTCTGGCGCGCGCAACTTTTGGCGGCTCCAAGGCAGAGATTGCCAACTTGAATGGTCGCGACGCAGCAGACTGGCTGGCCAGCGAATTTTCCAAGTCGACCAGCTTGACCTTGCCGACCTTGACCGCGCAGCCGCGCGATACCGAGGGCCGCTTGCAGTCCAACATTGTTGATACCTTGTACTGGGATCACATGATCGGTTCGAATGATCAGGTCCGCCAACGCATGGCCTTCGCCCTGTCTCAGATCGTCGTCTATTCGGACGCTGCCGATAATGACCAGCTGATGCGGGCCTATTATCAGGACATCATGATCCGCAACGCGTTCGGGAATTTTCGTGATCTGCTTGAAGAGGTGACCTACTCCCCGGCCATGGGCGAGTGGTTGACTTATCGTGGCAATCGCAAGGGTGATGAACGTTCAGGCCGCATGCCGGACGAGAATTATGCGCGCGAAATCCTGCAACTCTTCTCGATCGGTCTGATCGAACTGAACATGGATGGGTCGCCAAAACTGGACGCCCAGGGGCAGCAGATCGAGACCTATTCGAATGATGATATTGAAGGCCTGGCCCGCGTCTTTACCGGCCTGTCCTGGGCGGGAGACGAGTTCAATGATCGTCCGCAAGATGGCGATATTCGTCAGATGGTGATGTTCCCGGAACAGCATTCCGAACTCGACAAGGTCTTTCTGGGCACGACCATTCCCGCGGGAACTGGCGGCGACGAAAGCATTCGCATTGCCCTGGACACGATATTCGAACATCCCAATGTCGCGCCGTTCATTTCGCGCCTCCTGATCCAGCGCTTCACGCAATCGGACCCATCACCGGCCTATATTGAAAACGTTGCAAGAGCCTTTGAAGCGGGTCGGTTTACGGCGCAAGGCGGACGGAGTTTCGGCACCGGACAACGCGGTGATTTGCGCGCCACGCTGGCAGCGGTCCTGCTTGAGCCAACCACGTTCCAGGAGCCTGCCCCTGGCGCGACGATCACGACCGGCAAGGTGCGTGAGCCGATTCTGCGTTTCACCCATTGGGCGCGCGCATTCGATATTAGCGGACTCAACGGCTACAATGAACGTCGGCTGGCCGACACGCGCAGTTCTGATGACTCGCTGGGACAACAGGCCTTCAGCTCGCCATCCGTGTTCAACTTCTACCGTCCTGGCTACATCGCGCCCGGCACGAATGCGGGTGACCAGAACATCACGGTGCCGGAATTCCAGATCGTGAATGAGAGCAGCTCGGTTGGATATCTCAACTTCATGACCGATTTCGCGTTTGATCGCGCCTCACAGCGAGACCGGGATATCGATACCTATACGCCGGATTATTCCGATGAACTGGCCCTGGTCGACAATCCGACGGCGCTGGTCGATCATCTCGACGACTTGCTGACGGGTGGCCGTATGTCGGACATCGAGAAAGCGGACATTGTCGACATTATCGGCACGATCGAAATTCGGACAAACTCAGCGGAAAATACCGCAGATGACCAGGAAGATGTGGTTCAGGCCGCGGTGACCCTGGTGCTGAATTCACCGTCATTTGCGGTCATCTATTAAAGGCTTGAGGGAGATTTATCATGGCTAATATTTCACGTCGCCACGTCCTTGCGGGCCTCG
>JBCCZH010000324.1:0-3975 GCA_039188075.1 Pseudomonadota bacterium | reverse complement strand
GTGGAGCCACTAGATGCTATTTCGAACTCTGGCCTTGCTGACACTTGCCCTGGTGTTTGCGACCTCTTCGTTCGCTCAATTTGGAAAATCGAAGCCAACGCCGAAGACGGCAGAGGAATATTTCGCGGAACGGGCCATGCGCGATGCCTCCCGTCTGACCCAGGGTGTGGCCGGACGGGATGTCATCCGCGCGAGCGATGGCATTGACCTGCAACGCGCCGAGTCGCGCATGGAAGAAGCCTTTGCGATCCATGACAAGCTGTGCACCGACCGCACCTTGCCGCGTGACCAATGGGCCCGCAACTGTTTCGCCCTGGCCGACATGTATCGCCGCGGCCTCGCCACCGAGCAGGATTTTGCCAAGGCAAAGACGCATTATGACGCCGCCTGTTTTGATGGCGACCATGCCGGCGCCTGTATTCAGCAAGCGTATAACTCGCAAAAGGGCGAAGAACGCTATGTCGATCTCGAACATGCCCGTGCGCTCTATTCGAAGGCCTGTGATCTTGACGATCCGGGCGGCTGCGCCGGGCTTGGCAATATGATGTATGCGGGTCTTGGCGGCTCCCGGGATCGTATTCGCGCCGCCAACCTGCTCCAGGATTCCTGCGCCGAAGGCTATCAATGGGCGTGTACGCGTCTGTCTGAATACGGCCTTTGCGGCGCCTGGCGGATGGCCAAGTCGACAGGCGCTGGCGAAGCGTCCGAATGGCTCTTGTGTGAGCGCCTGTCGCGCGGTCTGAACGTCTTCGAATAGACCCTCACCTTCCCCCACGCGATCTTGTTGATCGCCCTGAAATGCGCCACTCCTGACGAAAACTTGGGAGGTTTTTATGCGCATATGGATTGCGGGACTAAGTGTTGCGCTGGCGGCTAGCTGTAGCCAGAACACCGAAATTGCCGAGGCACCGGAACCGTCGGCTGCTGCCATCGAAGCCGGACTGCCAGCTCTCGGCACGGCGACGGAAGCCACCAGACAGGCCAATGCTGCCCTCTCGGCCCGACTGGATCTGGCGCAAGGCTCCGATGGCGAGGATGCACGGCGCAATCGTCTTGCCTATATCGAGGACGAAGCGATCCTCGACGCGGATGGCAATGTCGTCTGGGCGATCCCGCAATTCGAGTTTCTCGAGGAAGACGCGCCGGAAACGGTGAACCCATCGCTGTGGCGACAATCACAACTGGCAGCACATCATGGCCTGTTCCAGGTCGCGGACCGCATCTATCAGGTGCGCGGCTATGACCTCTCGGTGATGAGCGTGATTGAAGGCGAGACCGGCTGGATCATTGTCGATCCCCTCACCGCGACCGAAACCGCCGCCGCTTCTCTCGAACTGGTCAATGATACGCTGGGCGAGCGTCCCGTGACCGGCGTGCTTTACACCCATTCGCATGCCGACCATTTTGGCGGCGCGCGCGGCGTCATCTCGGATGAGGATGTCGCGGCTGGCGTGCCGGTCCTGGCACCGATCGGCTTTTCGGAAAGCGCCGTGTCGGAAAACCTGATTGCCGGCAATCAGATGAGCCGGCGCGCAACGCTGATGTTCGGCAATACGCTGCCGCGCTCGACCACCGCGCATGTTGGCTCCGGCCTTGGCCCGGGTCTGCCAAACGGTACGATCAGTCTGATCCTGCCCACCGAAGAGATTGAAGGCCGCGGCACCGTCCGTGTGATTGATGGCGTGACCTTTGAGTTCATTGACGCGGCCGGCACCGAAGCCCCGGCCGAGTTCATGTTCTACCTGCCCGAAATGGAAGCCTTGTGCACGGCGGAAGTCGCGACAGCGACCTTCCACAATGTGCTGACCCCGCGCGGTGCAAAAGTCCGCGATGCGCTGAAATGGAGCCGGGCGATTGATTATGTCCTGGCTGAATATGGCGATCGCAGCGATGTCGTCTTCGCCTCGCACCATTGGCCGACCTGGGGCGATCAGAATGTCGCCGATTTCCTGCGCAGCCAGCGAGACATTTATCGCTATGTGCATGACCAGACCCTGCGCAATGCGAATGCCGGTGCCACCATGATTGAAGCTGCGGAGGCCGTCGAGGAACCGGATTTCCAGGCCGGCGATTTCACCACGCGCGGCTATTACGGCACGCTCAATCACAATGCCAAAGCGGTCTATCAGCATTATTTCGGTTGGTGGGGCGGCGTCCCGGCCGAGTATAATCGCCTGCCGCATGAGACGACAGCGCCCCGCTATGTCGCAGCCATGGGCGGCGCCGACGCCGTGCTGGCGCTTGGCCAGCAGGCGTTTGCGGAGGGCGACTATCGCTGGGCGGCGGAAGTGTTCAATCACCTCGTCTTCGCCGAACCGGAGAATCAGGAGGCGCGCGACTGGCTGTCTGCCGCATATGAGCAGCTTGGCTTCCAGGCTGAAAGCGGCGCCTGGCGGAGCTATTATCTGACCGGCGCGGCCGAACTGCGCCGCGGCGTTCCGGATATTGGCAATCCGCAGCTCGGCAATGCCGACTTCCTGAAAGCGGTGCCGTCGCTGGATTTGTTCGATGCCCTGGCGGCGCGGTTCAATCCGGCCAAGATGGATCGCGATCCGTTTACGGTCGTGTTCGACTTCCCGGATTCCGGCGAGACGGTCAGCCTGCTGGTCGGCACCTCGGTCCTGGTCCCGCGGGATGGCGGCACAGAAGACCCGACGGCGACGGTGACGATTGACCGCCTGGATCTCGATCGTCTGATCCTCGGCGAGGCGCGGCCGCTGGGCCTGATCACGTCCGGCAAGATGCGGATCTCCGGCAGTCGCGGCGCGGTCTCAGCGATGTTTGACGCGCTCGATCAGCCTGACTTCTGGTTCAATACCGTTACACCATAGAAACAAGTGTGACTGCGCGAACACACCTCGTGGCAGAAGCGCCACAGGGGCGTTCCCCTATGGCGCGAACTTTGCTTACCTGTTCCGGGGACAGATGAATGGGTGACAAAATGAAACGATTCAGAACGATTCGTATTGTCCGGCGCGAAGAAGCAACGGACCAGAAAGAGCCAACCATTTTGGATCATGGCGATCCGATCACGGTGAAACTGACACGTGAACTGGAAGAGCGGAAACGTCGCCTGGCGCTCGGCGCCGAGCATCCGGTCGGGCTTTAATCCCCGTCCCAGCCAAACACGTCTTCCAGACCAACACCGAACACGCGGGCAATCCGGAACGCGCTTTCCAGGCTCGGCGAGTATTTGCCTTGCTCGATCGCGATCACGGTCTGCCGCGTGACGCCAATCTCCTTGGCGAGCGCTGACTGGCTCATCTGATCATGCGCCTCGCGGAGCTCTTTGACGCGATTGGTAATCGGAGGACGCTTCGGCATCCTCAGATCCCCCGGCGATAGAAGAAGATTTGCAGGCCATATTCGGCAATCTGGCTGACGATCAACGTCGCAAACACCAAGTGAAACAAGCGATTGCCATCGCCGTTCAAGCCAAAATCAATCAGCGCGCACAGGACCAGAAAGCCCATAGCCCGCCCACTCCAGGCCTCGCCCTTGAACTGGATCAAGCGCTCCCGTTCGTCGAGACTGGCACTCGCATCAGACGGTCTGGTCGCAGCGATCAGGATCGCGGCGATAATGGCCAGCACGACCAGAAAGACCACATACCCGATCATCACTGGCAACATGGGGGGCGCAACGGCCCCCAGCGCGGCTGACGCCTGAAATACCAGACTGTAATAGGCCACACCGGTGACGATCAGAATGAGCATCATCGCCCAGGCCATTTTTTCCTGAAATCCCATTTGAGACCTCCTTGTTAAGAACGTGTGTGTCAAAAATCTTGTACATCGCTCATATAGTAAAATATTTTTGACATGTCAAATATTTTTTACGCACCATGTCCACACTCCCGCCATTCCCCCTTTGACACGGCGGTGAGGAGTGATACGTCCCGGCCCTTACACAAGGAGCCCTAGACGATGAGTGATCTCCAAACGCTCGCAGAAACCGCAAAAGCCTGGCCGTTCG
>JBCCZH010000323.1:0-3993 GCA_039188075.1 Pseudomonadota bacterium | reverse complement strand
CCAGCGAGCGCTGAAAACGCGAGGGCTGTTTTTATCAATTTCATCGTCAAGCGCTCCTATCCGAGGCGTTGGGTCCATTGCTCAACCTGTTCAGCGACGCGTACTGGCGAGGTTCCACCATAACTCTGCCTGCTCATCGCTGAGGCTTCAACAGTCAGCACCGAAAATACGTCATTTGTTAGTCGTGGTTCAACGGTTTGCATCTGTTCGAGGCTGAGCTCGGGCAAATCGCAGCCACTGGTCTCGGCCAGTGCGACCAGAGACCCGGTCACGTGGTGGGCGTCGCGAAACGGCATTTTCAGCTCACGCACCAGCCAGTCAGCGAGATCGGTTGCGGTCGAGAAGCCTTTGGCCGCTGCCGCGCGCATATTCTCGCGATTGAACGTGATTGTCTCCATCATGCCGGCCATGGAGGCGGCGCACAGGCTGAACGTATCAAACGCGCCAAAGGTCAGTTGTTTGTCATCCTGCAGGTCCTTGGCATAGGCCAGAGGCAGGGCCTTCACGGCGCCTTGCAGGGCGGCGAACTGGCCAGTGATCAGGCTGGCTTTGGCGCGGACCAGTTCTGCGGCATCCGGATTGCGTTTTTGCGGCATTATCGATGAGCCGGTCGACCAGCCATCAGACAGCTTGGCAAACGCAAACTGGGCGCTCGTCCAGAGCACGATTTCTTCTGCCAGGCGCGACAGGTGTGTGGCCGCGATGGATAATGCTGACAGGGCTTCCAGGGCGAAATCCCGGGCCGAGACGGCGTCGAGGGAATTCGCCATGGGACGATAGAAGCCGAGCGCTTCTGCCGTGGCATCGCGGTCAATCGTAAAGCCGGTTCCGGCCAATGCAGCTGAGCCGAGCGGGCTCTCATTCAGGCGTCGGGCGCAATCATCCAGACGCGAACGATCGCGCTCAATCATCTCGACATAAGCCAACATATGGTGGCCGAGGGTGACGGGTTGCGCCGTCTGCAAGTGGGTAAAGCCCGGCATCACGGCATCGGTGTGGTCGCCGGCAATCTTGACCAGCGCGCGTTGTAAGCTCTTCAAACTGCGCCGCGCTTCGGTCAGGGCGCCGCGGGTCCAGAGCCGAAAATCGGTCACCACCTGATCATTGCGCGAGCGGGCCGTGTGCAGGCGTCCGGCAGGTTCGCCAATCAGCTCTTTCAGGCGCGCTTCGACATTCATGTGAATGTCTTCCAACTCAACCCGGTAAGGGAATGTGCCGGCCTCGACTTCTTCAACAATCTGATCGAGCCCGTCCTGAATGGCGGTATTGTCGTCTTCGGAAATGATTTCCTGCTCGGCCAGCATGTCAGCGTGCGCGCGTGAGCCAGCAATGTCTTCGCGAACCATGCGCCGGTCGACATCGATCGAGGCATTGATCGATTGCATGATATCACTCGGCTGTGCGGCGAAGCGTCCACCCCACATTTTCTGGCCTTTTGTCGTTTCATTCGCCATATCGCGTGTGTCCTTAATCACTCGGAGGGTGGTGAGACCCCATGGATCGTTTCTTGCGCATTGCCATCCCAACCATGTTTGCTGGAATCGCTCTGGCGCTGCTTTACGCCGTCTTTAGCGCCAGTTCAAAGGGAAGTAACCGCGACCCAGTGGCCAAACTGGCGGTCGGGACCCTGTCCAAGCTGGATACGAGTGATCGCGGGGCGGCGGCGCCAGCAGCGCCCTTTGTCGATGCTGCCGGAAATCAGGTCACGTTCCAGGATTTTGCCGGACAGGCGGTCCTGGTGAATTACTGGGCGACCTGGTGCGGGCCGTGCGAACGCGAAATGCCATCGCTTGCCGCGCTGCAGAGCTCACGCGGGGATGATGCTTTCAAGGTGATCGCGATCAGTGTCGATTCGCCTGAAGATCGCGACTATGCCCAGCAACGCCTGCGGGAACTGTCCGGAAGTGTGCTGGAGTTTTACACCCTGGCTGACGGGCCGGATGGCTGGCAGGTGGTCTATGATACCGGCGCCGGCGGCGGATTCCCGACCACGATCCTGTATGATCAGACGGGTCTGAAAGTCGCAAAAGTCGAGGGCGAAGCCGATTGGGCGAGCTTTGAAGCGGTCGCCCTGATCGACCTGATCAAGGATAATTAGACCAGTCCGTCCCATAACAGTTTCAGACCGACTGAGAAGATCAGCGCATAGAGAATGCGATAGAAGAGCGCCTGATCAATCCGTTTGACCAGCCAGGCACCGAACAGGACGCCAAACGGGGCAATCGGGATCAGGATCAAAGAGGTCGTCAAATTGGTCTGATCGAACTGACCGAGCATGGCATAGGGCAAGACTTTGACGAAATTGACGACGAAGAAAAACATCACCGCAGTGCCAGCATAGATCTGTTTGTCGAGATTTTGCGGGATGGAATAGGCCTGAAACGGTGGGCCACCCGCATGTGCGATGAAGCTGGTAAAGCCGGCGACGGTGCCGGAAATGAAGCCGAGGGGACGATTATCCTTGATGAAGGCATCGCCGCCGCGCGGTTTGAAGACGGCATAGATGGGAAATAGAAACGCGATCACGCCGACACAGATTCGCACAATGCGATCGTCGACATATCCGGCCAGCAAACCACCGGCAGCAATGCCAAGAATCGCGCCCGGCAGGAGCAGGATGAGTAAGCGTCGATCCCAGTGTTTGCGATACGTCCAGACGCCGACCCAGTCCATCACGATGAGGATTGGCAACATGATACCGGCCGCCTGAACCGGTGAAATGACCAGCGCCATGAGCGGCACGGCGAGCAGGGCCAGCCCGCCAAACCCGCCTTTCGAGATTCCGGTGATCAGGACGGAAAAGACCGCGACACCCCAAAAGACCGGATCGTGAATCATCCGGCTCTCTTAAACCGCTAGTCGATCAAATCCAGCGCCAAAAGCAACGTCCGTTGATCATTGTTGAAATTGTCGTCCGAGATCAGCCAGAGCCGCGTTGTGCCATCCGGGGCTGTGCCAATGGCGATGCTCTCATAATTATCGACGGGCAGGGGTGAGCGGAGTTTCGCCGAAGCGATCAAAACGCCATCACGCACAAGCTCGACATTCGCGCGGGAGCCCCGAATGGGATCATAGGCTCTATAAACCGTGGCGGTCAGATCTGCGGTCGAGTCCATGCCCGTTAGCAGAAACAAGGCTGGTTGTTCGCCACGTTCGAGATCGTTCAACCCGCCATCGACGCGCACGGTGCCGATCGGTGAGCCGTTCTCACGACGGGTCTCTAACCCGATTTTCAGCGTGTCGCCGGAAAAGGTCAGCGCTTCCGCGCCGCGATTATTCTCGAGCGCGCGCCCTTCGACCATTTTGTTGAGCTTTACCACCATCGCCGCGCGGGCCGCCTTGCCGCAGGCAGCGAGATCATAGGCAAAAATGCGATGCTCCTGCTCGAAACTGACAAAAGCGAGCCCGTCGCGCACCGTCAGATCTTCGGCATCGGCGGCGCGTTTGGACGGGAAAATCTTGCCGTCGCGATCACGCATATAGGCGATTGATCCGGAGCCATCGGGTGCGCCGGACTCCGGGTCGATTCCGATCCAGACAAACTTGCCATCATCCGTAACGGCGAGCAGCTTGCTCGGCCCCAACTGATCCAGCCCTGAGAGACCGCCAAATTCGGAATTTGTTGATTCCAGCGCCCAGGCGCCGGCCAGAACGAGGCCGTCCAGCTGGGCGTTGCGATCGTCCTCGTTTCCGCCCTCGGCTTCCACGGCCCTTATGTCCAAGGGGTCGGGCGTGGTGAAAGATGTGCCATCCGGACAGGACTCAGTCCGCAAGTCTGCGTGCCAGGTCGCGTAGCTCCAGACCGGTGCTTCGGAGGGTTGCGACGTCGATTGATCCGCGACGCCGGTACAGGCCGTCACGAATACAGTCGAAGCCAGAATGGCTAAACGCAGTGAACATGTCATGGGCGTTGTTGAGACCCTATCTTTACGGCTTTTTTGCGAAGGCCATCACATCCGTGTGAGGCGCACATCGCGGCCTGACCCGACTTTG
>JBCCZH010000322.1:0-3995 GCA_039188075.1 Pseudomonadota bacterium | reverse complement strand
GCGCAGTCAGCAGCGTGGCCGGGCTCAACGATTATGGAAGGCGCCACGGCATTGGCCGACTGGACCTGCTTGAGAACCGCTTTGTCGGCATGAAGTCACGCGGCATCTATGAGACGCCGGGCGGCACCATCCTGCTGACCGCGCATCGCGGCATGGAGAGCATCACGCTTGATCGGGGCGCGGGTCACCTCAAGGACGAGCTGATGCCGCGCTATGCCGAGCTGATCTATAATGGCTTCTGGTGGAGCCCGGAGCGGGAAATGCTGCAAGCGGCGATTGACCATTCGCAGCGTTTCGTCACCGGCGAAGTGAAAGTGAAGCTGTATAAAGGCGGCGTCCACCTGGTCGGGCGTGACAGCCCCTATTCGCTGTATCGCGAGGATATTGTGACGTTTGAGGACGATCACGGGGCGTATGATCAGAAGGATGCGGAAGGCTTTATCAAGCTGAACGCCCTGCGCTTGCGGATCCTGGCGGGGCGGGATCGGAAGTTTGGGAAGAATTAGACGCCGAGTGCTTTCAGGCTTGAGATAATTTCAGGCAAATAGGTCTGATCCAAAGCGATTTCAAAATGTAGGCTTGCGCCATGAGTTGCATATTCATGCAAAACGCCGGTGACTTCGATTCCGCCCTTTCGGTCGATCGTCATTCTAAATTCGAGTTGTCGCTCGAGTGGACTGAACTCAACTTTACCAGTTAGGTTCCGACTCATCGCTTCTATTTGCGATCGTAAGGAATAGATCCCGCCCGTTGATGCAGGATTGTCCCAACAGTCCGCTTCCGCGCGAAAAGTGCCTTGTTGCACAAGCACTTTGAACTGGCCTAACCAACCCGACCGAATCGGCGCGCCATAGACGAGTAGCAAGTACTGATCGTCTGTTCCGAATCTGACTGATTGCTCATCCATACTTGACCTACCCATGCAATCCTTTGGCCCGCAAGACAATGAGTTACAATTTTATCCGGAGTTTCCGAGCCCCTCTCCCGATTGCGGGAGAGGGGTTGGGGTGAGGGCACGGTGCTTGCGATTTAGAGACTCCCCCCTCGCCGCCACCCATCTTGCCCTCATCCCCGGCCCTTCTCCCGCATTCGGGAGAAGGGGGCGCGCGGGGCGACTAGGAGTCAATCGCTGCGAGGACGCGCTGTACGAGGTGATCAGGGCTGAGCGCGATGTCAGCCGGAACTCGGATAACACGCCAGCCTGCAGCCTTGAGCCGTGCATCGCGCAGTGCGTCGTTGATTTGAACCGCTTCCAAGTCATGTATGCTGCCATCAATCTCGATCGCCAGACGCTTCGACCGAATGGCAAAGTCAACCGTCAGACCCGCAATCGGAACTTGCCGTCTGACCGCGAGACCTTGCTTGCGGAGTGTTCGTAGCGTTTCCCAAGCTTTGCGCTCTGGATAGTTCGCAATCGTTCTAAGACTTCGTGCGCGTGCAATGGACGATCGGACCATGCTTCGGAGCGTAGCTTCACCAAAGGGCGTCGCGCAACCAATCACAAGTTTAAAACTTTCGCTTGCCTTCACGCCAACCTTCCCCTAAACGCCCCCTCCCATGAGAAATAGAACGCTCCACCGATATTGTTGCTCCTAGCAACCGAGCCGCGCCCATCCTGAGGCGCGCATAAGAGCCCTATTCCTTTCAAACAGCATGAAACAAGTCTTCGCCCTGTGGGGGCGTTGTCTCCACGCCGGATTGTAAACCCGGTCCCGAAAACAAGTGGAGTGGTTCGGTGAGAGGTTCGATTCCTCAACGCCCCACAGCGAAACCTTAGGCCGCGCCCCCTATCCGGCGCCGCAAACGCCGTCCCGCAACAAAATGGGGTGGACGGGTGTTGAGGTTCGATTCCTCCGCGGCCTTCCAGATTGTGTTCATGCCCAGCCGCATGAGGTGCGGTCATGAAATATGTTCGCTTTCAGAGTCTGGAGCCGTGCCTTGGCACACCGTACAGGCTCGGGATCTTCCAGATCGCTTTTCGGGTCCGCGATGCGGATGAAACGCGGGTCGATGATGCCAATCAAATCAGTCATCACATAGAATGGCTCAAAACTCACCTGCACAGCCCGGACATGCGGGACGAGGATTATCGCGCTATTTTCTGGTTCAAGGACACAGCGCATGAGCCGATGCGCCATATCTGGGCGATCAAACCCTATTTGGAATCCTACGGCCATTGGATTGAAGTGGTGAAAACCAGGGACCCGGGAAAGATCGTCTATGCCGATGGCTGGCAAGTGGCGGCGCGGCCCTGGCGTCGTTCCTAACCGGCGCCGCCGACCTCAGCCCGCTGCTACCAATCCCCGCGCCCGCACGCGTTCGCTCTGTTCAAAGTCGAGGAGCCGGTCCGCCAGCACGACCGGTGCATCCCGCGCTACAAGGTGCCCCGCTGAGTCGACATGCGTGACCTGTAAATGCGGACACAGCGTGCGGAAGCGGCGGACCTCGTCATTCGACATTGGTCCCTTCTGCCCGGCACGGACCAGCAAGACTGGCAGGTCCAGCTTCTGCGCTGCCTCGAGAAAGACAGATGGTTGCGACAGGATACTGTCAACCAGCGGAGACTGGCCAAGACCCTCGCCTTGCCGGGTCAGGAAGGTTCGTACCCGGTCCGGGTCCGGTGCCGGGACGACGTCGACCAGGACCAGGCCGGACAGCCGCGCCTGTACCGGTTTCGCGGCGCAAGCCAGCAATAAAGACAAGCCGCCCAGCGAGCCGCCAACGACCAGACGCACGCTCGGATGCGCGCGTAGCATCGCCCCGGCATCGGCGGCGAAGGCCTCAATCCCGTCCCCGATAGAGCCGTCACTGTCGCCATGCCCGCGCTGATCATAAGCAATCGATGCCAGGCCAGACCGGGCCAGTCTTTCCTGGATCGGACGCCAGACATGTCGGCGCTCCCCGCCCGCATGCAAGAGCAACAGATCCGGCGCCTCGCCGCACTGCGTGGCGACAAGACGCGTGCCGTCAGATGTGAGTTCAACCCGTTTCATGGAAATTACCTTGACTGCTCAAGGTATATTGCACTATTACTTTGAGCGGTCAAGGTAAAGGAGTTCGCCATGCCCCAGACTCTGAAGCCCCGCGTGCGGCGTTCGCCTGAGGACGCCAGGAAGATTTTCCTGGCCTGCGCGGAAGACCTTCTGGTCGAGGATGGGCTCGCTGCCGTGCAGATGCGCGCTGTGGCCAGACGGGCAGACGTCACAGATGCGGCCATCGCGCACCATTTCGGCAATCGAGACGGCTTGCTCAAGGCCCTGATGGATCATGTCGTGACCAAGGTGCGCCGCGCCATTCGCGCGATCACGGATCGCTGGTCAGGGGCGCCCGACAGCTTCCGGGACTTGCTCGCCGATCTGGATACGCTTTACGCGCAAGGCTATGCTGAGCTGGCGCACGCGATGACCCATTCCGGCTGGCGTGACTCAGGTCCGCCTTTGCTGAAGCCCGTTTTGGACGCTCTGATCAAACAGAATACGCATCCAAACACAGAGGCAGATGATATTCGCCGGGTCATGGCCGCGCTGCACATGGATCTCGCACTCTACCCGCTTTATGGCGCCGCGTTCCGCCGCAGTGTCGGCCTGCGCTCCAGGAAGGAACGCGGGAAACAGCTCGACTGGTGGGCTGCTAACATCGAGCAGATGCTTAAGGCGGTGTAACGACACAATGCGGCGCTCAATTTTCTCGGCAACAGAGATATTCGCAGACGGAAAAAATCTACCGCGTATCCCGGACTTGATCCGGGATCTTGTGCGGCGTGTCCCGGTTTTGGTGGCCTGAGATCCCCGCCTGCGCGCGGATGCGCGAGGTTTAAATCCGACCGGGTTCAGCATGCGCTTATCCTTAAGCCTATGATCATTCACCGCTATCTCTTCGCGCATTACCGACAGGTCGCCGTCTTCTTCTGGCCGATCCTGTTCCTGGAGTTGTGGCGGATTGATCGCTGGTCAGCGGCGACCGGGCGGCAAGCCTTTGTGCAGGTTGATCGTTAT
>JBCCZH010000321.1:0-3997 GCA_039188075.1 Pseudomonadota bacterium | reverse complement strand
GCGGCGTACACAAATGTATGCAGGCGTGATGACGTACTCAGCATGACTAATGTCCCTCTCATTCGCCTTACAGGAAAAGTGCGAAATCACGGTTCAAGGGATCAGTGAAATTTGATCGAAAGCTGATTATTCTTCGAAGATAATCTCGGGGGCTGGCTTGGTTTGAAGGGCGTCCAGGCCGAGCGCCACTTCGCGGGCAGCATTGGTGAAAAGGTCACCGACCGTGGAATCAGCCAGAGAAGCCGGGGTGCCCGCGTCACCGCCTTCGCGGATCGTCTGGATCATCGGGATCTGCGCCAGCAAAGGTAGGCCAAGCGATTGCGCCATGCGTGCGCCACCGCCTTCGCCCATCAAATGGTGCCGGGTGCCGCTCGGGTCTTCGAACCAGCTCATCGTTTCGATAATGCCCAGCACGGGAACGTGTGTCTTTTCAAACATTGCAGCGCCGCGTCGGACATCAGCCAGGGCGACTTCCTGAGGCGTCGTGACAATCACGGCTGCAGTGACGGGCACTCGCTGCGCCAGGGTCAATTGTGCTTCGCCAGTCCCTGGGGGTGTATCAATGATCAAAAGATCGAGCGGATTGTCCGGCGTGCCCCAGGCGGCATCGTTGAGCATCTGCGTGATCGCAGACTGCACGATTGGGCCGCGCCAGATCATTGGCGCATTGGTGTCGGTCAAATACCCGATGGACAGCGTCTCGATCCCGTGGGCGCGCACAGGAATAAGTTTCTTGTCGGGACTTGTCGCCGGGCTCTGGTCACTCACCCCCAGCATGGTCGGAATGGACGGACCATAGACATCGGCATCGAGCAGGCCGACGCGCAGACCCTGTTTTGCGAAACTCGCGGCCAGATTGACAGAGACCGTCGATTTGCCAACGCCGCCTTTGGCGCTGGCGACAACCAGAATGCGCGTTATGCCGTCGATCGGGGCGATCTGAGCCGCTTGCTGAGGCTGGCCTTGCGAGAGGGCAGTGCTGGACAAGCGTGCGCCCTGACGGGGCCTTTTGGGGCTGGCATGCGTCGCAAGCCCTGATGTCGGCTTTGCGCTCTCAGGCGCACTGCTATAGGCCTGAGCCGTGAGGACGGACACAACCTCGGTGACGCCTTCGATCTGCATGGCTTTTGCTTCGGCTTCGAGGCGCAAGGATTCCGACTTTTCGAGATTCGCTGGGTCGGCCTCGATCACCAATGTGACACGTCCTTCGTCGCTGATTCGGACCCCGGAGAGCCAATCAGGTGCCCCGAGGGCAGTCCGAATTGTCGCATCTGTCACAGATTTGCGGTCTTTCTTGTCCCAAAACATGGGCTATGTCCTTGATGAAGAGGCCTTTCGAACGCAAATAGGCACCATAGATACAAAAAGCCAGTCATCTGGTGTGACCAAAAGGAGGGGCAATGCCCTGGAACGATAATAGTGGAAATGGCGACGAGCCTCCCAAGGCCAATGGCGGCCCATGGGGCAGTGGCGGTTCTGGAGGCAATGGCAATGGCGGCTCACCCTGGGGACGACCCAGTGGCGGGGGCGGCGGTGGCCAAGGCGGCGGAAATGATATCGAAGAGCAAATGCGCAAGATGCAGGAACGCTTTTCCCGGCGGGGACGCGGTGGCGGCGGTGGCCGACCGCGCGGACCGAGTCTCGGGCCCGGCGGATTCATCGTGCTTGGCGTGGTGGCCGCAGTCGCCTGGCTGGCGACAGGCGTCGTGATCGTCGACGAAGGTGAGCGCGCCGCAGTCTTCCGGTTCGGTGAATATCAGAAGAATTTCCGTCCGGGTCTGCATGTCCATCTGCCATCTCCGATTGAGACGCATGAAATCATTCGTTCGGAAGGCCAGCGCGAAACCGCGATTGGCGCCGGCAATTCGGACAGCCTGATGCTGACTGGCGATGAGAGCATTGTCGATTTGCAATTCCGGGTGTTTTGGAACCTGTCACGTCTCGATGTCGGCGAAAGCGCAGCCGTGCGTGAACCGGAAATGTTCATCCTGAATATTGAAGGCGGCGCAAAACTGGTTGCGGATGCGGCTGAGAGCGTTATGCGCGAAGTGGTTGGGCGGCGGACGTTGGACGAAGTCATCACGCTGCGCAGAAACGAGATCCAGGTTGAGGTGCGTCAACGGCTTCAGGAAATGATGGATGGATATGAGTCCGGCGTCAGCATCCAGAACGTCGAGATCCAGGAAGCGGAAGCGCCTGCGGGCGAAGTACGCCAGGCCTTTAACGACGTGGTGGAAGCGGACTTGATCGCTGAGGCGACACGCCAGGAAGCGACGCGAGACTATAATCAGATCATCAACGTCGCAGACGGTGAAGCCTTGAAGATTATCGAGGAAGCCGAAGCCTACAAGGCCGAGGTGATCGATCTCGCAACCGGTGAAGCCAGTCGATTCACACAAATCCTGGCAGAATACCGCCTGGCACCTCAAGTGACGCGCGAGCGTATGTATCTTGAGACCATGGAGCGTATTCTGGCACGTGCTGAAAAGCTCATTCTCGACAATGATTCAGGGGCGGTGCCTTATCTGCCGATTGATCGTGTAAACCGTTCAGGACAGGGGCAGTAAGATGAGACCATTTGGTATTCTTGGAATTGTCGGCGCGGTCGTTGCTCTGATCGCTCTGTTCAACTCATTCTTCATCGTTGATCAGCGACAGCAGGCCCTGGTCCTGCAAGTGGGTGCGGCGGAAGCCGTCTACAATAATGGCGACAATGATGATGCCGGATTGAAGTTCAAAATCCCGCTTTATCAAAGCGTCGTCTTTTTTGACAAGCGTAATCTCGGCCTGGATCTGCCGGAGTTTGAGGTTTTTGCGGTCAATCAGGAACGGTTGAGCGTGGACGCCTTTATCCGCTGGCGCATTGATGATCCGCTGGAATTCTATCGTCAGTTCGTGACCCAGCAGGAAGGCGCGAGCCAGCTTCAGAACTTTGCCCGGACGGCGATCTATAACCGTCTGTCGCAGAAGTGTCCGGAGGAAATCATTTCTGGCTTGAAGCCACTCCGCCCGATCGAATCCATCGACACAAGTGATCGGGATGTCGATATTTGCGAATTGGCCATCGGCGTTGAAACCCCGGCGGAAACGGAAGGCGAGCAAACGGGCGACGGCGAAGCCCCGACCGAACTCGAATCCGATAGCGGCGCACGGACCATCCTGATGAACAATATTCGCGATGACCTGCGCGATGCGATTCAAAATCGCGGTATTGAAATCATCGATGTCCGCCTGAAGCGCGTTGAGCTGCCTGCGGAGATTACCCAAGGGGTGTTCCGTCAGATGATCGAAACGCGAAATCAGGAAGCAACCGACAAGCGGACGCAAGGCGATCGAGACGCGGCCGAGATTCGCGCGCAAGCTGATCGTCTGCGGATCGAGAAGGAAGCGACCGCCCGTCGCCAATCCGAACAGATCCGCGGTGAAGGCGATGCCGAGCGGAACCGGATCTATGCGGATGCCTATGAGCAGGACGCGGAATTCTTCCGCTTCCAGCGAGCCCTGATCGCGTGTGAGAAGGCCTTTACTGAAGGCACGCGGATCGTCGTTGCGCCAGATAATCTTGGCCTGTGTGACGAATTCATCGATCAGGCGCGCGCAAATGGGTCGGCGCGGCGATAAGCACCCGGCCTATATCCAATCACCCCCGTCCAGCCTAGGTTGCGGCGGGGGTTTTTGATTCGAAAGGATGGCAAAGGTGCTGACGATCATACTGGCCGGAATCGGGATCTGGTTCCTGATAGAAGGCGCCATCTATACCGGGGCACCGTCAGCGATGAAGCGGTTTGGCGCCTGGCTGTCCGAAATGCCGGAAGCGACCATTCGTCAATCCGGCATGTGGTCCATGGCGATTGGTGGACTTTTGCTTTACGTCATGGTGAGATTCGGTGGGTGACAATGACTTGCCCCTTGCCCTGATAACGCCCTAGTTAGGCGTAAGGTGTATGTTACATCTGTAGGAGAACCCTTTGATACGGTCTTGTTTGTCAGCATTCGC
>JBCCZH010000320.1:0-4002 GCA_039188075.1 Pseudomonadota bacterium | reverse complement strand
GACGAAAGGCACCGTGCGGCTGGCGCGCGGATTGGCTTCGAGGACGAAAATCTCGTCATCCTTCACCGCATACTGGATATTGATGAGGCCGGTCACGTTGAGCGCCTTGGCGAGGGCGATGGTCTGCTCGCTGAGGCGGCCGATGACGCTCGGCGACAAAGTGTAAGGCGGCAGAGCACAGGCGCTGTCGCCGGAATGAACGCCAGCTTCTTCAATATGTTCCATGATACCGGCAACATGTACATTTGTGCCATCGCAAAGCGCGTCGACATCCACCTCGATCGCGTCAGACAGATAGCGGTCCAGGAAGAGCGAACCATCGCCTGCGACAGACAAGGCATAGCCGGCATATTCCCGGACATCCTCATCCGAATGGCAGATCCGCATCGCTGTACCGGACAGCACGAAAGAGGGGCGCAGCATGACCGGGTAGCCGAGCACTTGTGCTTTCTCGAGGGTTTCTTCGAGGCTACGCGCCGTCGCTGAAGGTGGTTGCTGAATGCCAAGATTGGACAGGAGCGCTGACCATTCCTTGCGGTCCTCGGCGAGGTCGATGCTGTCCGGGCTGGTGCCAAGAATCGGTACGCCAGCCTGGTTGAGGGGCTGAGCCAGTTTCAGCGGCGTCTGACCGCCAAACTGAACAATCACGCCGGCCAGATCGCCCTTGCCTTGTTCCTTGTGAATGATTTCGGAGACATGTTCTTCGGTCAGCGGTTCGAAATAGAGCCGGTCGGACGTGTCATAATCGGTCGAGACAGTCTCCGGATTGCAATTCACCATCACGCTTTCAATGCCAATATCGGCCATGGCGAAAGCGGCGTGACAGCAGCAATAGTCAAACTCGATCCCTTGCCCGATCCGGTTCGGGCCGCCGCCGAGGATGATCGTTTTTTTGCGCTCCGACGGATCGGCTTCGCAATCGGCCGTTTCGGCGCCGAAGGCGGGATGCTCGTAAGTCGAATAGAGATAGGGCGTCTGGGCCGCGAACTCAGCCGCACATGTGTCGATCCGTTTATAGACCGGGCGCACACCGAGGGCCTGCCGCGCGGCGCGAATGTCAGCCTCGGTCTGACAGAGAATGTCGCCAAGGCGGGCATCCGAAAAGCCCATCGCCTTGAGGTCGGTAAAGTCGCGTGCATTGGTCGGCAGACCATCGCGGCGGACATCATCCTCGCGCGCAATGATTTGCGCGATCTGGCGCAGAAACCAGAGATCGATACTGGTCAGCGCATGCACGTCTTCCACAGACAGGCCGATGCGGAAGGCCTGGGCAACGATGCGCAGACGATCGGGGGTCTGCTTGCTGAGCGCCTCGCGCAAGGCGCCTTCGCCGCTAAACTCGATCTCGTTGAATCCGTTCAGGCCCGTCTCGAGTGAGCACAGCGCCTTCTGTACGCTTTCCTGAAAGTTTCGGCCGATCGCCATGGCCTCGCCGACTGATTTCATCGCGGTCGTCAGAACCGGTTCGGCGCCCTCGAATTTCTCGAAGGCAAAGCGCGGAATCTTGGTGACGACATAATCGATGGTCGGCTCGAATGAGGCCGGCGTGACGCCCGTGATGTCATTGTCGAGTTCGTCCAGCGTATAGCCAACGGCGAGTTTCGCTGCGACTTTGGCGATCGGGAAGCCAGTCGCCTTTGAAGCCAGGGCCGAGGACCGTGACACGCGCGGATTCATCTCGATCACGACCAGGCGCCCATCCTCCGGATTGACGGCGAACTGGACATTCGATCCGCCGGTTTCGACGCCAATCTCTCTCAGCACGGCCAGCGAAGCGTTCCGCATCACCTGATATTCGCGATCGGTCAGTGTCAGCGCTGGGGCCACTGTGATCGAGTCGCCGGTGTGAACGCCCATCGGGTCAATATTCTCGATCGCACAGATGATGATGGCATTGTCGGCCTTGTCGCGGACGACTTCCATCTCGAACTCTTTCCAGCCGAGCAGGCTCTCATCGACCAGGATTTGCGCCACGGGCGAGGCCGCGATACCAGAGCGACAAATTTCTTCATACTCCGCGCGATTGTAAGCCACGCCGCCGCCAGTGCCGCCCAAGGTAAAGGCCGGGCGGATGATGGCGGGCAGGCCAACATGATCCAGCACATCCATGGCATTCTTCAGGCCTGTAATGCGGTCATACGAGCCATCTTCATTCTTTGGTGAAGAAACGATTTCGGCTTTCGGGTTTTCCAAGCCGATACGGTCCATCGCTTCGCGGAACAGTTTCCGGTCTTCGGCCATTTCGATTGCGTCCGCCCGGGCGCCAATCATTTCCACCCCGTGCTTAGAAAGAACCCCCGCCTGTTCAAGGGCGAGGGCACAATTCAAAGCGGTCTGACCACCCATGGTTGGAAGCAGCGCGTCCGGCTTTTCGATCTCAATAATCTTCTCGACAAAGTCCGGCGTAATCGGCTCGATATAAGTCGCGTCCGCGAGCCCTGGATCGGTCATGATGGTGGCCGGGTTAGAGTTGACCAGGATGACCCGGTAGCCTTCGCCTTTCAGCGCCTTGATCGCCTGCACGCCGGAATAATCGAACTCGCAGGCCTGGCCGATAATGATGGGACCGGCACCGATAACAAGAATGGACTGAATATCGGTGCGTTTGGGCATCTGGATTTCCTTCTTGTCCTGCGGCTTAGGCAAACGGGTGGCGTATAGCGGGGAGTCGCGACGACCGGCAAGAGGAAAACGAAGGGCGAATGCGATTTATTGCCGGAGCGCGTGAAATCGGACTCAGATTCCGTTGTTTCACGGCATCGCCAAGCAGGACTAGTCTGTAGGCAAGACCTCGCGATCCCGCAGATTCGCTTCTACTTGCTCGCGTTGCAACCAGAGTTCGCGAAAGCGTCCATCGGCCAGCATCTGGACCTGATCATCATAATGCGGCGTCCCGGCCTGACGGGAGTTTCCATATGTCATCAGCCCATAGGCTTTGATCGGGTCGGAGAACTCGACCATGGAGACCCAGGTCTCACCGTGACGGGGCGTCCGGATATGGTCGCCGTCTGGATCGCTCCAGGTGATCACATTGAACGCGCCGAGATTGCCGAAGCTGCCGAGGCCCGGCAGGTCCGTATCATCGATCTGAAACCGCGAGACCTCGCCGAATGGCCGATCCAGCCGGCCATACTTGGTGCGCGTCGCAACAATCGCGGTGCGCAAGTTTTCTACGGCGCGGACCTTGTCTGCGATCCCGTAGGGCGTGGCGAGCGGTGCATCGATCGACCAGGGCACGCGATAGGCATCCTGACTTGCGAATGGAAAGCCGACTTGCGGCGCTGTGAATGCCAGCATGAATTCCTCGAACAGCAAGGCGGCCTCTGCATCCTGATCGACTTCGCCATCCCAGGCTTGCAGCAGGTCGATAGCGGCGCGGATGTCTGCGTCGGTCTCGTTCGCCGTGGCGTCGACCAAATCAGGCAGGACGCGATCGAGCGCGGTGACCCGAGCGCTGAGTTTCAGATCGACCAATTCTGCAAGGCTGATCTTGTCTTCGTCGAGCAGCATCTGGACGGAGTTCTGCGCGCGCAGCGAAAACGGACCGGCGGGCGCAACATAAGACGGAAAGTCCTGGGCTTTGTAAGTAGGTGGATAGGTCGCCAGCCAGGGTGGATCGTTCGCATTCTGGACAAAGCCGGAAGGCGGATCGGCGACGATCGGCAAGTCTTCCAGCGGATGAATCTCGGACCATAAATAATCCGAGCTGTCGCCGGGTACGAGCCCGGACCAGAAGGCGAGATCGCCCTGTGCGCGTTTCGGCAGGATACCATTGGACGTGTATTGGACGTGACCGGCCTTGTCGGCATAGACGATGTTGAAGGTCGGCACTTGCAGGCGCGCCATGACCGCCTGGAATTCTTCAAACGTCTCGGCCCGCAGCATGTCGAAATACTGTTGCAGCATGCCCGGTCGATCGAGCCCGGCGACGCGGAGCGCGATGACTTCGCCATCGGCGCGTTCAAAGACCGGGCCATGAACGGTCGCGCGTTTGGTCAGCGT
>JBCCZH010000319.1:0-4005 GCA_039188075.1 Pseudomonadota bacterium | reverse complement strand
GTCTTCAATCTTGCGGGACACCGATTGCGATCCCATCGGGCCAGTCACCCAGCCATGAAACGCGCTCGAGAATTTCCCGGCATCTGAACCTGCGACCACAATATGGATATGGTCCGGCTTGGCAAATTTTGGCACGCGATTGTCGAGCTGCTCGTCGTCGAGATTGGCGGCGGCGGCGCGTGTCATGCCGGCGCCAGAGACGTCATCGGCCACCATATCGCGTAGCGGTTTTGTCGTGACCTCCTGGATTCGTGCGCGCAGGCGATCCTTGTCATAGGCTCCGTCGCGCATCAGCGTGTCGATATGTTCCGGGCAAACCACCAGCAAGGCATCAACCGGCATCATGTGGTATTTGGGCAGGAACATGCTCTCCAGGCCGAGGCCCAGCGTGCCCGCAATCTCGTCCGGAGCCCGTGATTCCTGATCGACAATATGAACCGGGCCAGACGTCATGGCGAACAGGGTGACGACGGAATCCCCCGCCTCGAAGCCACGTTCTACGTGCAGCGGTGCCCAGGGCGATCGGTCCTCACGCTCGGCAAAGCACATTGTGAATTTCATCGGACTGCCCAGCGTTGAACGATCTGTCCCGCCCGGCTTGGAACCGCCAATGTTTCGCACCGCCAGACGGACGGCGCGTCCGATGGTGGCATTAGCCCGGTTGCCTGTGCCCAGCGCCATGAGGCCGGAATTCATCCCGAGTCGCTCCCGGATCGGACCATTGATGACCATGACAGGTGATGCCCCCATCGTGGTCGCCATCACACCATGTATATTGAATTCATCCGTACAGATGGCTTCGATGGCCGCAATCACCACAGGAAGGTATTCCGGCTTACACCCGGCCATGACCGCATTGATAGCGATCTTCTCGACCGTCGCTTCACCCATATTTGGCGGCATCTGCGCAACAACGTCCTGAGGGGACCGGGAAGTGCCGGACAGCATGCGCATAACGCGTTCCGGTGTTGGCGGCACCAATGGCAAGCCGTCCGAGAAGCCCTGGTCAAACATGAATTCCGCAACATCGTCGGCCGATGCGACTTCGATCTTGCGAGCGCGAATGGGACTGTCCTCCGCCTCTGCACGCAACTGGTCGTGAATCTCCGGGTCGAGGTGCTTTGATCCACACCCCGGGCGCCAGTCTGGCAACTCATCCCATTCGATTCCGGCGCGCTCTGACGTCAGCTTCGCCGCGACAGCCGCGTCCAGGTCTTGCCACTCAGATTTCACAAACCCCTCGAAAGCGGTTTCGACCGTTTCGCCATCGGAAAACCAAAAAAGCGCCGGCACGATGCTGAATTCATAAGCAAAGGACGTCTTCAGGTCCGAATCGTCGAGAATGGGCAGGGTGAGGCCATGCCGGTCCTTGAGGACGAGACTGCCCTCGGACGTCTGGCTGATCATCCAGACATCAGCCTGTGTTCCATACGCGCGATGGAGCGACTCAATCACGGGCGCGGCGGTGTTGCAGGTCTCGCAGTCTTCCTTGACGAAGCAGAGCAAGGTGGGGCGCGACGAAGGGTGAGTGCGGGCGTCGCCGTCTAGATCCTTTAGCTCGAAACTCGGTTTGCCTGTCATCGCTGTATCTTTCAGTGCCGGATTTAGCTTCGTGGAGTTCACCATACTTGTCCACGCGTCGCGCCGCGTCAGCTGATTTGGCGGAGGCGGATGGGAATCGAACCCACCACACGCCGATCACGACGCGTCGCTGGTTTTGAAGACCAGGGAAGCCACCAGACTACAGTCGCCTCCGCGTAACGAGAGGTTTAACTGAGCCGGCGCGGCACGCAAGGGCGCGCGCAGCGTATTAGGAGCTGGCTCACGGTCGTGCGCCTGTTGGATCGAAATCGCTTGTTATCACGCGTACATCCTCGTCACGTCGTGTCACGCCATTTGCATCGAAATATTCGAGGAGTGGCACGATGGTTTTGCGATTGGTGTTGAGTACTGCACGCGCGGCGCTTGTGGTAAACTCGGAACCATCCGGGAAGGCCAACCGAAGTTTGTTTCGCGCCTCTTCGATGGCGTCAGATGACAGCAAGAGCGTCTGCTTCAAGCTATGATTATACAAACGAAGGGCGCGGTTTTTCCACACAAGCAACTCGACCAGATCGGACTCGTCCTGGCTCGGAGACTCGAACAGCGCGACCGGTCGAACGCCCATCTCGCAAAGGCGTTGATCCGCGTCATGGTAGGCTCCGCACAGTTCGGTGGTCATATTCGCGAGCGGATCAAAGTCGGCTAATGCCACTCCGTTTTGATGCTCCCTGATTTCGCCAGCGGCGCGTAGGCGGTCGACGACTGCATCTTTCAAGACCCGTGGAGCAGGTCGTAGCTGGCTGTAGAGTTCAGACGTCTCGATATAAGGCCGGCATGGTCGGCGTGCATGTAATGAATTCAGCGCATCGATTAATCGCAGGCGCAAGGTCTCGATGTCGGCTTTGCGTGCAATCAGCGTTTCGGAGATCGCCTCGAAATCGTTTTCCGGTGGAGCGCCGCCGAGTCTGGACAGTGTCTTCAGGTCGACGATCCCGTTGTCTCGATCAGCGATCGCGCGTGCCACCGCATCAGCACCGCGTTCGAGACGGGCGCGTAAAACACGGACATGCGCCGGTTTGTTGCGGGTGACCAAAACAGCATTGGGGTCGATGACGGTGCCGCCGGTCAAAATCTCTGCGCGGGATGGCCGGCGCAGTACAACACGCTGACCGGGAAAAGCAATTTGAGGCGCTTGAAACTCAAGCTGTCCGTATACGGTTGGCGATCCGTTCTCCGGGTATAGACGCAGGCGCGCTGTGCCATGCGATGTGCCCTGAAGGACGGTCACCTGTTCCATATGTTTCAGTGTGGGGTCTGACTGCAGGGCGACATCAAATCTCTGTCCCGCCTGGAACTTTCCTGGCGCACACAAGACGTCCCCCTTTTGAATGGACGCAGCGTCCAATCCTCTGAGATTGAGAGCAACCCGGCTGCTTGGCATCGCTTGAGTGTGTGCGATCCCCGCGACCTCTATCCGTCGAATCGTGGCGCGTTGGTGTGTGGGCTCCACTAGGACCTCATCTTCGACACTGATTGAACCGCCGAGTAAGGACCCCGTGACGATCGTGCCCACGCCCGGGGCTGAGAAGACGCGATCGATGGGCAAGAAAAATCCTTTTAAATCGGTCGCTTGATTGGTGTGCGCCGCGTTTCGCTCCAGCGTTGCGATCAAGGTGTCGATCCCGTCTCCCGTCGTGCTGGAACAGGGTACCACATCCACGCGTGAGAACCCGTGCGTGTCGAGCAAGGCCTCAACATTTGCACCTGCCTGTCGCACGTCTTTGTCCGGCACCAAATCGATCTTGGTCAATGCCACGATCACATCACGAATGCCGAACAGGCCAGCCATCCGAACATGCTCGCGGGTTTGCGGTTGAACGCCGTCGACCGCGCTGACCACCAGCAGCACGGCGTCAGCACCGCTCACGCCCGATGCGGTCATGCGAATGAAATCCGCATGCCCGGGCGTATCGATCAGATGTACGTGCCCGGATGGAAATTTCAGATGGGCAAACCCGAGTGTGATTGACAGGCCGCGTTGCTTCTCTTCCTTGAGCGTATCGGTTTCGACGCCGGTCAGCGTCTTGACCAGGCTGGTTTTGCCATGATCGACATGGCCAATGACAGCCAGTGTCCTGTGCTTCATTCGGTCAGTGCGTCGGCGACTGCGTTCGCCAGAGGCGCAACCTCATGCTCTGCGACCGCGCGCATATCCAGAAAGAACTGATCCTTGGATATCCGCCCCAGTACAGGGAGCTTCCCGGCTCGAAGCGCACGCGCAATCGCATCCGGTGATCGCGCGCCGGCCGAGATGGCAACGGCGAAGCTCGGCAGATCCTGTTGCGGCAGTGACCCACCGCCGGCGCGCGCGATGGAAGAGGTGACCACAGCGTCCACACCCCCTGTTTTCGACAGCACGGTCTGTAGCCTTTGCGCGCGGGCGTGAACGCGCTCAACTGGCTC
>JBCCZH010000318.1:0-4016 GCA_039188075.1 Pseudomonadota bacterium | reverse complement strand
CTCGATCGCGACATATGTGTTGGTGGCACTTGGCGCTTCGCGCGATCGACGGGCTTTGCCAGCCGCAGGGAATTACCTGCTTATGGGAACGATTGGCGCGTCCTTCTTCGTGGTTGGCGTTGGCTTCCTGTTTGCGGCCACCGGCACGCTGAACATGGCCGAACTGGCTGTCCGGCTGCAGGATGTGCAGGACAATAAGGCGGTGCTCGCGGGGTTTGCTTTCATCACGGTTGGCCTTGGCATTAAGGCGGCGATGTTCCCGCTGCACCAGTGGTTGCCAAACGCCTATGCTTACAGTCCGAGCTTTGTCACAATGTTCCTGGCGGCGACCGCGACAAAGGTCGCGATCTATGCGCTGGTCCGCTTCCTGTTCACCGTGTTTGGGCTGGAATTCGCATTTGAAGGCTCGACCCTGATCTGGATCCTGATGCCGATGGGCATCGCGGCCATGATTGCCTGTTCTTTCCAGGCGGTGTTTCAGACGGATGTGCGCCGCACGCTGGCTTATTCCTCGGTCGCGCAAGTCGGATATATGTTGCTCGGCATCTCAATCGGCACCGCGGCAGGCGTCTCAGCCGGCTTGTTCCATCTGGTCAATCACGCGCTGATCAAGGGCGCCCTGTTCATGGCGCTGGCGGGTGTCGTGCTGACCTATCAGGGCACCAGCTTGAACGATTTGAAGGGACTTGGCCGGACGTCACCCTGGACGATGACGGCGTTTGCCATTGGCGCTGTGTCCCTGATCGGTGTGCCGCTGACCGCCGGGTTCCAGTCAAAATACGCGCTGGTCAATGCTTTGTTTGAGCATGGCTGGTGGTGGGCTGTGGCTGTGGTCATGTTCTCCAGCTTGCTGGCCGTGGTCTATATGGGGCGCATGCTCGAAGCCGTTTTCTTCCGGGCGCCGAGCAATCCGAACAAACGACGGCAAGAAGCGCCCTTTGTCATTTTGATCCCGCTCTGGATTCTGGCCCTGGCCAATCTCTGGGTAGGTATTCAGGGCGGCTTTGTGGCCGGACTGGCAGATGATGCGGCAGCGGCCCTGTTTATTGGAGGCGGCTCATGAGCGGCGAATTGGCCATCATCGCAGCTTTGGTGCTGCCGATCCTGATTTGCGGCGGCATCTGGCTGGCCGGGCGGATTCCTGACATTCGCGAAGGCGTGACCCTGGTCGGTGCCGCTGGCCTGTTCATTGTCGCCATCGTCATCGCGATGAAAGTGTCGGCCGGCGAGACGCCTGAGCTCAGCCTTGGCGAAGCCGTGCCAGGGCTGGAATTTGCGTTCAAGGCTGAACCCCTGGGCGCGCTGTTTGCGCTCGTGGCGAGTGGGCTCTGGATCGTCAACAGTTTCTATTCGATTGGCTATATGCGCGGCAATCGCGAGCGCAACCAGACCCGGTTCTATATGTGTTTCGCCATCGCCCTGCTCGGGGCCATGGGGGTTGCGCTTTCGGCCAACCTGTTCACACTGTTTGTCTTCTACGAGATCCTGACCCTGTCGACCTATCCTCTGGTCGCGCACAAGGGCGATGCCAATGCCCAGCGTGGGGCGCGCATCTATCTGATGACGCTGCTTGGCACCTCGATTGGCTTCCTGCTGGTTGCCGTGATCTGGACCGGGGCGCTCGCGGGCAGTCTCGACTTCGTTCCGGGTGGCTTGCTGCAACAGGTTGATAATCTGTCGCCTGTCGTCGCCAGCGCGCTGTTGATCCTGTTTGCCTTTGGGGTCGGTAAGGCGGCCTTGATGCCGTTCCATTTCTGGCTGCCCAATGCGATGGTGGCGCCGACGCCGGTCTCCGCCTTGCTGCATGCTGTGGCAGTGGTGAAGGCGGGTGTGTTCACCATCCTCAAAGTCGCGATCTATATATTTGGCGAAGAGCTGCTCAACGCAACGGCATCGCGGGAGTTCATTCTTGGGGTCGCCTGTTTCACGATTATCGTTGCCTCGCTCGTGGCGATGACCAAGGATAACTTGAAGGCGCGGCTGGCCTATTCCACCGTTGCGCAGCTGGCTTATGTGACCTGCGGCGCGATGCTGGCGGATCCAGCCGGCTTTATGGGGGGATCCCTGCAGATCGCGGCGCACGCAGTTGGCAAGATCACACTCTTCATGTGTGCCGGCGCGATTTATGTGGCCACTGGCAAACAGAATATTTCCGAGATGAGGGGACTCGGAAAACGAATGCCGCTGATCTTCATCGCCTTCTTCATTGCGTCACTGTCGATTATTGGCATTCCACCTCTGGCCGGGGATTGGCCGAAATATGAGCTGATGCAGGGCGCGGCGGATGCCGACCTTGATTACGTGCCTTATGTGTTGATCGTGTCATCACTGCTGAACATTGCCTATCTGCTGCCCATCCCAATCCTAGCCCTGATGCCGCCGCCAGGCAGTGGCGATCCGGCGCCCTATAAGCGTCCGGGTGGTGCACCAATGCTGACCGTGGCTGCGCCATGCTTCACCGCGATTCTGTGCTTCCTGATGTTCTTCTCAATCGGGCCCATGTCGAAATTCCTGGAGCCAGCCACCGGAGAGCGGGTCCCGGCAGTCTATATGACAGGAGGCCAGCCATGACTCTTCCTCCAGAACGCGATTCCAGCGGACGGTTCGTAAAACCGGAAGATGATGCGCCGATGCCGAGCGATGAAAACATGCATCCTCTATCGAGAATGCTGTTCGGCTGGGTCAGTTCATCGCGGACACCGCTTTTCCTGTTGATCCTGGTGATCCTGATTTGTGCCGGCCTGGTTCTATTCGACCTGGCCGTGAACCGGCATGAATATCTCGATTTCGCCAATGCCAATGGTTTTTACGCGATCTGGGGGTTTGCCGCCTTTGGCCTTGCTGTCCTGTCCGGCTGGCCGCTCGGCAAACTGTTGCGCCGGGATGAAGACTATTACGGGGAAGCCGAAACGACACCACAAGATGTGGAGTCAGACTCATGAGCGGCTTGCTGGGACAGATCAATCCGGGCCTTCTCCTCGTTCTGGTCGGCTTTATTGGCTGCCTAATTCCGGTCCAGCGCGTCCGTCAGGCGCTAATGGTCGGGACGCCGGTTGTGGCCATGCTGCTGCTGGCGCTGGCCGAGCGAGGCACTGATCTCGCCATGGTGTCGGTGCTCGATCTGGAGCTGATCCTGTATCGCGTCGACAGCCTGTCTTTCATTTTCGGACTGGCTTTCCTGATCGCAGCATTCCTGAATGCGATATATGCCCTGCACACGGATGACCGATTGCAGGACGGTATGGCGCTAGCCTATGCCGGGGCGGCGGTCTCAGCGACCTTTGCCGGCGATCTAATGACCCTGTTTGTATTCTGGGAGATCACCGCGGTCAGCTCGGTCTTCCTGATCCTCAGGGCAGGAACCAAGGCGGCTTATCAGGCCGCTATGCGTTATCTCGGCGTGCAGATCTTTTCGGGTGTCCTGCTGCTGGATGGCCTCGCTTATGTCTATAAATCGACCGGTAGCCTGTCGCTGGACGCGTTCACGTCCTTTGATCAGCCCGGCGCGGTATTGATCTTTATCGCTTTCGCCATCAAGGCGGCGTTCCCCTTTCTGCACAATTGGTTGCAGGATGCCTATCCGAAAGCCACGGTCGTGGGCGCGGTGGTGCTGTCAGCCTTCACAACCAAGCTCGCCGTCTATGCCTTTGCCCGCATGTTCCCCGGCTTCGAGATCCTGATCTGGATCGGGGCCATCATGACCGTATTCCCGGTCTTCTTTGCGGTGATCGAAAACGATCTCCGAAAAGTCCTGTCCTACTCGTTGAACAACCAGCTGGGCTTCATGATTTGTGCAATCGGAATCGGGACACCACTGGCGATCAATGGCGCCGCGGCGCATGCCTTCGCGCACATTATCTATAAAGGTCTGCTCTTCATGAGCATGGGTGCGGTGCTGTACCGGGTCGGCACGGCCAAAGCCAGCGAGCTTGGCGGCCTTTACAAGTCGATGCCCTGGACGACGATATTCTGTATCATTGGCGCCGTCTCGATTTCGGCTTTTCCGCTCTTCTCCG
>JBCCZH010000317.1:0-4021 GCA_039188075.1 Pseudomonadota bacterium | reverse complement strand
GCGCTCGGGGCAAATGCGACCGTCTGGAAAATCGTGGCGGATACGCTGGCCGGCATCGACGCTTAAAGCGCGTGAACGTCGCAGCCGCGGGCTTCCAGGATAGGCTTCATCTCCCAATAGGCGCGCGGCGTCCGATAGAGCGGGATGCGCGGGTGCAAGTGATGGATGATGTGATACTGCATCCCCAACGAGCCAATATTGCCGAGAATGGACCGGAAACTGCGCGTGTCGCGATAGCGGCCTTTGGTCAGGCCAGGATTATGCGGCGCCCAGCTGAGATAGTATTGGATATAGGTCAGCGCGATATGACGCGGAATCCACCAGAGCAGGGCCGCCTCAAGCGCATACCCTGACCAGGCAAGAGCAAACAGAATGCCGAAATGCACGACCTGGTAGGCGACACTGATCAGGATCACGTCCATCCGGCCCTTGCGTTGAAGCACTTCGCCATAGGCATTGAAGCCGCCATTGGCGCGCGGTTGCCGATTGTACAGGCTCTTCCAGATGGCGTGCAGCGGGCCATCCGCATGCGTTGAATAGTCCGGATCCAGATCCGGATCATTGGCATGTTTGTGATGGTCCATATGCGTGATCTTGGCGACCTGATAGGGCAGAACCAGCGGCAGGGTAGACGTATGACCGACCAATTGGTTCAGCCAGCGCAGCTTCGAGCCAGGCTTGGCAATGATATCATGCTGGGCTTCATGGCTGGGCAGGTAAGACAGCGTGATGTTCGCGGTGGCAATGATAAAGCCGAGCCAGAGCGGCATGATGCCCATGAAGACCAGCGGCCATAGCGCCAGCCAGATGGCCAGATTCGAGAAGGCCCAGAATACAGCGAAATATGGGAATTTATCGAGATGCCGCGCCGCGACTTCGCGCTCCATACGCATCAATTCCGCCTCAGACAGGTTTGAGAGATCCTGGGTCGGGCTCATATCCAGCGTCCTCTGATTTGAGCGATCAGGCCAAAGGCGCCGCCGACAATGAAACCCGTCATGAGCGGGGTCAGTCCGAACGGAGGTGTCCAGCCAAGGGCCTGGATGATCTGCGAGATCAAGGGTGTCAGAAACCCGAATCCGAAGAGCAGGGGACCGAGATAGAAAATCGATTTGATGACCTGAACCATGATGCCTTATGGCAAAAAATGACGCAGGCGTCAACTTTTAAGGGGTCGCCGTCCGTTTGCCCTTGAACCGGGCGAAAAAGCGATTGAGTTTTTGTAGAAGGGCGGCGATAGGGGCCGTCCGCTCGATCAGGTCAGCGCGATAGGGGCGTTGGTATTCGGTAATCTCATACTGCACGCGAATCTCGTCAGCTGATTTGTGCCAGACTTGTTCCCACGGGATCAGCATCATCGGATAGGTTTCACGCCCATGCACCCAGGACGTGGTCACCGTGTCCATCAGGATCTTGTATCCGGTGGCTGGTGAGATGGCCCCGACAGCGGCGACGACGGCCAGGAATTGCGCGGAGTAATTGTGCCCGAACTGCGCCATCTGAAATGCCGACAAGGCGATTTCGTGCAAGGCGGTCGTCTCATATCCCGCCGTGATATGCCAGAGATCATGCGCCTGCAGAATCCGTGTGTTGAGATAAGCGAGTGGTGGTGGCAATGCCGCCAATCCGATTTCACTGCGGTCCAGCACTTCGAGATCAAACTTGTTCTCGACGATGAGTTGATGGAATTCGGCGCCGATCGATCCTTTCGGTTGTTCGGCCAGGGTGTCGAGCTGGATCTTGCCTGGCATCTCCGAACCCGCGGCTTCGGTAACACCTGGATAAGTGTGGGACATCGCCGCAACGCGAGTGACAAAAGCGTCCGGCATGGCGCCGCCTAATGCGGCAGTGCGCTCGGTGATGGCGAGGGCGTCGAGCTTTCCATCTGCCGCATCTTCAACAACACTCCAGAACTGATCCCAAAGGTCTGGCGGCGTGGGTTCCGGGGCTTGTCCCAGTGACTTGACCGGCGCAGCGTCAATAGGCGATCCAAGCCAGGCTTCCGATACGGTGTCATAGGTTTCAGCCACCCGGTCTGGCGACAGAAAAGCGGCGTGCGCAAGATAGGCGGCCAGTCGAATACGATCTGCTGAAGTGGCTTTCCGGCCAGCTGACCTCAGACTTTGCGTCAAGGACCGAACCCGATCTATGTCTATCGGATCGTCAGTGAGCGACCGAAACTCGGCTTGTAAGTTTGCACGCGACATGTGGGCCTCCTTGGGATCACTATATCGCGCGATGTCGGACCAGGTCCAAACTATTTCTGAAACGCGATCGTGACTTCGCCAATCCGGATGCCGAACCGCGTGACATAGGCGCGATTGAGCAGGACATCATCCTCAAGCAGATACATCCAGTCATCAAAGCCGACATTCCAGGTGCTGTCGCCGACCTTCAGATCGACTTTATATTTCCAGTTAAAGGCGTTTCCGATCACGCTGCCCTGGGCGATCCCCGGGACGTCGCCCGCGGTGCCACGATATTCACCATCGCCAAGAATTTCGATCGTCCAGATTCGTGTGTCGCGTTCGCCATCATCATAAAAAAAGCGCTCGTCTAATGTGAGGATGCCGTTTTCCACGGTGCCGGTAATGTCGACCTTGAAGCTGCGGCGGACTTTGCCGAAGCGATCCTCGAACACGCCATAAGCCGTGGTCTCGCCGAGGAAATAGTCTTCCAGGACAAGTTGGCGCGGCGCGTCATTAAATGCGGCCAGTTCCGGACCGGACACACAGCCCGTGGCCACAGCAGCGCTTGTGGCCACCGCCAGGGTAGGAGCGAATAGGGAAGACAAACGGCGCATAGATCAGAGCTTTCTTATTTGCTCTGTCTACGCGCCGAATGGCGAACTGGTTCACTTATGAAGCGGTTCTAGTACAGGGTGGCGAGGGCTTTCGCGTCATAATCCGCGAGTTCTTCGGTGCGCCCATCCTTGATTTTCTGAGCCCAGAACGGGTCCTGCAACAGGGCGCGTCCGACGGCGACCAGATCAAATTCGCCTTTGTCGAGGCGTTCAATCACATCGGCGATGGGACGGGTCTTGGAATCCTGTCCGGCAAAAGCTCCAATGAAATCAGAGGACAGACCAACAGATCCAACCGTGATCGAGGTGAGGCCGGTTAGTTTCTTACACCAGCCTGCGAGGTTCAAACCGCTATCGCCATCGACCTCCGGGAATTCCGCTTCCCACCAGCGGCGCTGGCTGGCGTGTAGCGCATCTACGCCAGCGTCTGCGAAAACTTGCAGAAATGCCTCTAACTCTTGCGGAGACTCCGCAAGACGTGCGGTGTATTCCTGCTGTTTCCATTGCGAAAAGCGCAGGATGATGGGCATGTCATCGCCGACCTGTTTGCGGCATTCGCGAATAATCTCGCCAGCAAATGTCGCCCTATCAGCGAGATTGCCGCCATATTTATCTTCGCGCGTATTCATCACATTCCAGAAGAATTCATCGATCAGATAGCCATGCGCGCCATGGATCTCGATCGCATCAAAGCCCAGACGCTTGGCGTCGCCTGCGGCGTTGGCATAGGCCATGACCATATCAGCGACTTCGCTCTCGCTGGGTTCTGGCTGGACCTGCTTGCCTTTGTGCGTGCGACCGGATGGACTGTCCGACATCGCGTCCGGATCCGGGCCTGTGCCGGGCTTACGCATCATGCCGACGTGCCAGAGTTGCGGCGCTATCTTGCCCGGGGTCTTGTGGACGGCCTCGACCACGTTTGACCAACCTGCGAGGGCATCGTCGGCGTGGAAGTTCGGTACCTTGGGATCATTTGAGGCGCCGCCGCGATTGACGGTTGTACCCTCAGTGATGATCAGGCCGACATCTGCATCGCCGCGACGACCGTAATACTCGGCGACATTCTCACCCGGGACGCCGCCCGGCGAAAATGAACGGGTCATGGGCGCCATAACCACGCGATTTGGCAAGGTGAGGCCACGGATCTGATAGGAATCAAAGAGAGGCGAAGAAGACATTGAACCGTCCTTATTCTGTTCGATTTCGTATGTGCGAATT
>JBCCZH010000316.1:0-4024 GCA_039188075.1 Pseudomonadota bacterium | reverse complement strand
GCCACCGGGCGCGGCGTGGTGCTGGCCAAGCGCGCGATTGCATCGGCGGACATTGCGGCCGGCCGGTTGATCGCGCCGTTTGCAGATGGCTCGATCAGTGTCGATTACGGCTATTGGCTGGTCTGGCCAAAAGGGCGCCATTTGACCGAAGACGTGCGCTCCTTCATCAAATGGGTGAAAGCCGAAGCCGCTGCGAGCGAAGTGGCTGGCGTCTAGCCGATCAGGCCTGCGCGATCAGGACATTGGCGGTTGATGGGCAATGCATGGTGCCATCGGGCTGAATGAATTCAGACGTGGCGGCCTCGAAGGCGGTAATCAATTCCTCGATCAGCGGATCCTTGGATTCATCAGCGGGATTAAAGATTGGCTGCAGGGCCCCATCCTCTGCCGGCCGTCCGAGGAAGAGCAAATCAAACAGCAGCACCGTGCGCGCGGCGGGCAGGCGGGTCATTCGTGTCTGTTCTTCCAGGCTGATAATGGTCAGTCCCGCCGCTTCAGCATTTTGCTCGATCGCAGCCTTGTCGCCGTAGGCAAAGGGTCCGAACGGCACCTGGTCCGCGCCGATCCGGTCCGCGATAATGTCTTCCAGCGCAGCAAAGGCCGGATTGCCATTGGCGGCGAAGGTCCAGACCGACACAGCCGCCTGTCCCCCGGGCCGCAACACGCGTTTCATTTCTCTCAGCGCCGCCACCTTGTCTGGAAAGAATTGCAGGCCTTGCTGGCAAAAGGCGCTGTCAAAGGATTGATCCTCAAACGGGAGCTGATCGGCGGAGGCGAGGGTGAACGCGACGCGATCCGACAGGCCGGCCGCCTCGGTTGCGGCTTCGGCGAATTGGATCATCGGCGGCGCGACATCGATGGCGGCGACGGTCAAATCAGACCCGTGTCGTGCAATCGCGCGCGAGACCGCGCCAGTGCCAGAGGCGACATCCAGGACCTGTCCACGGGGCGGCGATTGCGCCAGCAGCGCTTCGGTCCAGGGCGCGAAGAAGCCCGGCGTCAAATATTCCTCGTACAAAGCCGGGGGCATACGCCCGGCGACGAAGTCGCTGATCAGTCCCATGTTCCTCACCCATTATGCGCGTCTGCGACATCGCGGGACGCGTCAGGCTGAGCTTATATCAAACGCGCGGAACGAGCCACAGCGTTCTCGGCAGGGTGGGGTCAGACGTGGTCGGAAATCGGCTCGAATCAGGTGCCGAGCGTGTAGAATCAGGTGCCGAGCGTGTATTTGAGGATTTCGACGACCTGGTCCGGCGTCTTTGCCCAACCGGCCGCGGCGCCGTCCACTTCTTTCAGGGCGTGGACGATATTGTCATCATGCAGGGTGATGTAAGGCTTGCCGAGCGCCGCGCACTGGCCTGCGTCGAAGGCGGCATTCCACTGCTTGTATTTGTCGCCAAAGCGAATGACCGCAATGTCGCATTTCTGGATCAGGGTCCGGATTCTCAACGAATTGACCTTGGCCGATTGATGGTCGCGCCAGAAATCCTCGGACGGGCGACCCAGCACATCACCGGCAGCATCGCTGCTCTCATGATGCGTATTGGCAGAGCTGAACACGATGTCGAGATCATGCGCTTTTGCGCCTGCCACAATCTGATCGCGCCAGTCCGTGTGAATTTCGCCAGAGAGGTAGACGTGCCATTGCATGAGTTTGATCCTGTCATTTGTATGCGCTCGACCCGGCTTAAACGCGATTGAACCTGCGCCGTAAAGGGGGCAGGAGGACGCGTGAACTCGCGTGAAGAATCATCTAGGCCTTAAGCCATGTCCAAACTCTATTTCACTTATAGCGCCATGAATGCCGGTAAATCCGCAATTCTGCTGCAAGCGGCGTACAATTATCGCGAGCAGGGGATGGAGGTCATGCTTTGGACGTCTGGTCATTATGGCGTGGCTGCAGCAGACACGATGGGCGAGATTGAATCCCGGATCGGTCTTAACGCACCGGCGCATCTCTACCGAAGCGACACAGACCTGTTTGCCGCGATTGAGCAGCAGCATAAGCAAACCCCGCTCAGCGCGATTTTCTTTGACGAAGCGCAATTCCTGACCAAAGCGCAGGTCTGGCAGCTGGCCCGGGTCGGCGATCGGTTAAAACTGCCTGTGCTCTGCTATGGTTTGCGCACGGATTTTCAGGGCGAGCTGTTTGAAGGCTCATCCGCGCTGCTGGCGATTGCCGACGATTTGCGGGAGGCGCGGACCATCTGTCATTGCGGCAAGAAGGCCATCATGACGGCGCGCCTCGACGAAAATGGAAAAGCCATCACGGAAGGCGATCAGGTCAGCGTCGGCAAGGAGGTCTATGTCTCGCTCTGCCGCTATCATTGGGAAGAGGCTTTGGGGCGCTAAAATCGTAATCGATACCCATTCCTGCCACAATGAGTCTTTACTCACTAAATCTGGCAAGCAATGGAGCCCAACATGTCTGCCCGTAAGAATGGTGTTCGTAACAGTCTGATTTGTGGTCTGCTGGCGATTGCGACCTTTATCGGCATTGGCCTGGTGGCGAGCGCTCAGGAGCTGCCGGAGCCGGCCGAAGTGGATTTTGCCGGGTTCATGGATTTGAGCAGCGAAGTCTTCGAATATCGCGAAACGCGCCTGCTGAGCCTGGAAGACTTCAACGCCATGGCGACCGAGCCGAACACAATCGTTCTTGATGCGCGCAGCGCTTATGCCTTCGAGATGGGCCATATTGAAGGGGCCGTGAGTCTGCCTTTCTCCGACTTCACGGATGAGAAATTGGCTTCGATCATTCCTTCCACAGACACGCGCATCCTGATCTATTGCAACAATAATTTCAGTGATGATGTCGAGCCAATCCCGCTCAAGCGAATCTCGCTGGCGCTGAACATTCCGACCTTCATCAACCTGTACGGCTATGGCTATGAGAATATCTATGAGTTGGCCGTGATGACCGAGACGACCAATGAGGATGTGAACTGGGTGTCGAGCGAGATCGGGCTGTAGCCGCACACGCGCGCGTCACGGCCAGCTTGAAACCTGGCACCGATTATTGGTGAGCGTCTCGCCCTTGGTCTTGTAGCTGATGGTCCCGCCTCGCATTTGATAGATGACGGTCTTGTCCTTCTTGCAACCTTCATTGGTGCCATAAGTAATATCGACATAGCCCCAGACTTCGCGGCCTTCCTGGATATAGCCATACGCGTTGAGACAGCCCTGGCCGCCATCCTTGACCATCATCTTGTCGCTGAGATCATACGTCACCGTGTCATTATATGCGAGATTGACCAGGCCGAAATTCTTCGGGCGGACTTTGCAGTTTGAGCCGTCATCAAGATTGTAGCGGATATAGAATTGCGCGGTGTAAGTCCCTTTATTGGTGTACTTCATCGCGCTCGCTTCGACCTCCTTGGCCAGGACTGGCTCTGCCCATCCGAGTCCGAGACAGGCGAGCGCCAGAATGCGTGTGACGGTGCCGGGGATCATGACAGTCTCCTTCAGCCATTACGGTCTGGCGAGTGTGCGGTCTCGGCAATGCGGGCTCCACTGTCAGAAGTGGCAGGTCGTCTGGTTCGAACGGCAGGCGCTCTCACATTCGTGATTTACTTTAGCAGAGCTAATGCGTTCATTCGCACACTTGCAATCAGCGGTCAGATGTTACATTTGCGCTTCTTGAGAATCGTTCTTAGGAGATCGTGATGACCGCGACGGCTGCTGCGCCAGTGAAAAAAGTGAACCCGAACGCCCCGACGGAAGAGACGGTGCTGTCGGTGCATCATTATACTGATCGCCTGTTCAAGTTTACGATCACACGGCCCTCCAGCTTCCGCTTCCGCTCAGGCGAATTCATCATGATCGGCCTGATGGGAGAGAAGAAGCCCTTGCTGCGCGCCTATTCCGTGGCCAGCCCGAACTGGGATGACACGCTGGAATTCTATTCGATCAAGGTGCCGGATGGTCCACTGACCTCAAAGCTCCAGAAGATCCAGGTCGGCGACAAGGTGCTGCTCGGCAAGAAGCCCGTGGGCACGCTGGTGCATGACGCCCTGGTGCCGGG